>NZ_JBICZB010000023.1:0-38249 GCF_043201815.1 Kitasatospora sp. NPDC048296 | reverse complement strand
GGCCCGCCGCCGGGCGCGCGCCCCCCCCCCCTCCCCCAAAAAACTCCCCCCAACACCCCCCGCCCCCCCGCCCCCCCCCCCCCCCCCCGGGGGCGCCGGCCCCCCCCCCCCCCACCCCTGGGGTGGTTCGGTGCGGGACGGCTACGGGGCGAGCCGCTCGGCCAAGAGCTGCGGGAAGATGGTCTGCTGGGCGCTGTTGGTGAAGAGGACCGAGTTGGCGTCGCTTCCGGTGTTCTGGAAGGCGTCGAGCTCGATCACGTCACCGGCCTTCAGGTCGACGATCGTCGAGGTGTCCTCCGTAGAGTCGTTGGGGTTGTCGGCGCCCTTCTCGGCCTCGGAGACGAGGACACCGTTGACCGTGATCTCCAGGTCGCGGACGGCGCCCGCGTTCGGGGCGAAGCCCCAGAAGAGCTTCCCCTGGAGGTAGTAGCGCCCGGGGGTGTGGACCACGAGGGTCGAGTTCGCCGGGTCGAACATCGAGTCCGTGTCGAACTCGGCCTGGGTGAAGGTGATCTTGGTGGTGACGCCCGTCGGGATGACCTGCGGGCTGGTGGCGACGATCTTCGCGCCGACGTCGACCTTGCAGTGTTCGTGGTCCTTCCCGTCCGACCCGGCGGGGTCGGCGGCCGTGGCGCCCTGCGAGATCGATTTGCAGGGCAGTCCGCCGGATGTCGCATGGTTCACCGGAGTGCCCGCCTGAGCCGCTCCTGTGGTGACCAGTACGGCCAACCCGGTTGCCGCGAGAAGAGCGGGAATCCGCCGACGCATCGTGATGCCAGCCATGTCGTGTATTTCCTTTCAGTGAAGTCGACACGAGAAGCCCCGGGACACCGCTTCCGTACGGTGGCCCGACAGGGCGTCAAGGACATGACTAGCCCGCCCCGAGGGAGCCCGCCATCGAGCGATCAGCCCTCGGCTCACCCGGCCGGAGGACTTCCCGGAGCCCGGCCCGGCCTGTCTGACCTGGGGGATCGCGCGATGACGCGGTCCGGATGCCGCACCTCGCAGGTACGCACCGACGGGTGGCGGCCAAACCGGGTGAGCGGGGGCGGTGGGGCGTGATAGACCAATGAGCACTATGAACATCTGCGTCTTCTGCTCCGCGTACTCGCTCGATGACCGCTACACCGCCCCCGCCGCCGAGTTCGCCCGGCTCCTGGGGGAGGGCGGCCACACCCTGGTCTGGGGCGGGTCCAACGCCGGGCTGATGGGGCTGCTGGCCGACGAGGTGAAGGCGGCGGGCGGCCGACTGGTCGGCGTGCTGGTCGAGATGCTGAAGCACAAGGGGTACGTCGGCGCCGACGAGCTCGTCATGACCGCCGATCTCGCCGAGCGGAAGCGGGAGTTGGCTGCCCGCGCGGACGCCATCGTGGTGCTGGTCGGCGGGTTGGGGACCATGGACGAGGTCACCGAGGTGCTGGAGCTCAAGAAGCACGGGATCTTCGACAAGCCGGTGGTCGTCCTGGACACCGAAGGCTTCTACGCAGGTCTGCGCACCCAGCTGGAGCGGATGGATGCCGAGGGTTTCCTACCGCGGTCGCTCTCCGAGCTGATCAGCTTCGCCGACACGCCCGCCGAGGTGTTTGCGCAGCTCAAGGCCTGAGAGGATCGGAGCCATGGCTGCACATCTGATCACCGGCGCCGGTTCCGGCATCGGCGCCGTCCTGACCGAGAAGCTCGCCGAGCGCGGGGACGAGCTCTGGCTGCTGGCCCGCGACGCCCGTCGGGCCGCCGAGCTGCGCGACCGCTTCCCGGGCGCCCGCACCCTGGTCGGGGACCTCGGTGACCCCGGCAAGCTGTCCTGGGCCTTCGGGCACCAGGCGCTGCCCGTCACCCTCGACTCGCTGCTGCACGTCGCGGGCACGGTCGAGCTCGGCACGGTCGGCGACCTGCCGGTGAAGGCCTGGCAGGAGACGCTCAACGTCAACCTGGTCGCCCCCGCCGAGCTGACCCGGCTGCTGCTGCCCTCGCTCCGCCTCGCCAAGGGCCACGTGGTCTTCGTCAACTCCGGCGCCGGCCTCACCGCCCACGCCGAGTGGTCGGCGTACGCGGCCAGCAAGCACGGCCTCAAGGCGCTGGCCGACGCGCTGCGCCAGGAGGAGCACACGAACGGCGTCCGGGTCACCTCGGTCTACCCCGGCCGCACCGCCACCGCGATGCAGGTCAAGGTGCACCAGCAGGAGGGCAAGGAGTACGACGCCGGACGCTGGATCGCCCCGGAGTCCGTGGTCAGGGCGATCATCGCCGCCCTGGACGCCTCCCGGGACGCCGAGATCACCGACCTCACTGTTCGCCCGGGGCAGTAGGCCTGCTTCCAGGCGTACCGACCCCGCTCCCGAACCACCGGCGGCCCCCGGTGTCGAGCTCCGCGCTCGGCACCGGGGGCCGTTCGTGTGCAGGCCCGAGGCCGGTCAAATCCGCGTCGGCGAGGCCCCTTTGGCTGTGGAATGCTCCGCTCCGCCCTCCGTTCGATCGTGTTCGGACAGCGGAGGGTCACAAAGCGTCATTCACGCTGAGAACATGCCCAGGGGGGCTCCCATTTCCAGAACCCGTACCGCGCTGACCGTCGGCGCGCTGCTCGTCGGGACGGTCAGTCTGCCGGCTGTCGGTGCGAGTGGTGCGGCCGCGGCGGGCAGCACGCTCTACGTCAACAACGCCGCGGGTGCCAACTGCACCGACAGCGGCACCGGTGCCCAGTCGGCGCCGTTCTGTACGATCGCCGCCGCCGCGGCGGTCGTGCAGCCGGGGCAGACGGTCGAGATCGCCGCGGGTGGCTACAACGGCTTCGCGGTGACGGTGACCCACTCCGGCACCGCCGACGCCCCGATCACCTTCCGCGGCCCGGCCCAGCAGTACTCGGCGGGCGGCCAGGCGAGCTTCTCCGGAGGGGCGCCGAACTACCCGGACAGCGCCATCGTGGTGAAGGGCGCCGACCACCTCCGGTTCGAGAACCTGTCGCTGCAGAGCCACCAGCGGCCGGCCGTCATCGTCGACGGCGGGCACGACATCTCGTTCACCAACATCGCGGCCTGGGGCGGCGGGGTCAAGATCACCAACGCCTCCGACAAGGTGACCTGGGCCCGCGGCGACTTCGGTTACGCGCCCGGCCCGCTGCTCCAGGTCGACGGCGGCTCCACCGGGACCGTCCTGACCACCAACGTGATCCAGCCCAACAGCGTCGACAACATGACCGGCATCCTGGTCAAGGACGCCCCCAACACCGTCGTGGTGGCCAACACCATCAACTCGCCCTGCTTCAACGGGATCGTGCTGGACGGCACGTCGACCGGTGCGGTGGTCGAGAACAACGTGGTGAACACCGCGAAGACCCAGAACGCGGCCTGCGACACCCCGGCCAACGCCACCGGGATCAGCGTCGCCGCGAACGCCACGTCCGGCACCAAGATCGACTACAACCTGATCGACCCGCGCAGCGGTGGCGCCGCCTACAGCTGGGCCGGTGCGAACTTCACCACCCAGAACCAGCTCGCCGCGAACACCGGTCAGGGCGTGCACGACTTCGTCGACCTGACCTACGTGCCGAAGGGCCCGAACGCTCCGGTCGACCACCGGATCGACTCGGCCGACGAGAACGCCCCGGGCATGCTGCCCACCGACCGTGGCGGCTACGCCCCGGTGGACGACCCGACGACGCCCAACACCGGTACGGGCAGCGGCATCCGCGACCGCGGTGCGTACGAGGACCGGGACTTCGGCAGCGCCTTCACCCCGGCCGGTCCGACGCGTCTGCTGGACACCCGCCAGCCGATCGGTGTCCCGGTGGCGCAGCCCGTTCCGGCGTGGGGCACCGTCGATCTGCCGGTGACGGGTGTGGCCGGTGTTCCGGCCACCGGTGTGACGGCCGTGACGATGAACGTGACGGTGACCGAGCCGCAGCAGGACGGGCACCTCACCGTCTTCCCGCACGGTAACACCCTGCCGGACGCGTCGAACCTGAACTGGACGGCCGGGCGGACGATTCCGAACCTGGTGACGGTGCCGGTGAAGGACGGCAAGGTCTCCTTCTACAACGCCTCCGGCGGCACCGTGCACCTGATCGCCGACCTCGCGGGCTACTACGCCACCGAGGGCAAGCTCACCTACCGCCCGTTCGGCCCGACCCGGGTCGTCGACACCCGACAGGACACCTACTGGGAGACGGGCGTCCGTCCCGCGGGCACCGTCCCGGCCTGGGGCACCCTGGACATCCCGGCCGGCGACCTCCCGAACCTCGCGTCGGTGACCCTGAACGTCACCGTCACCGAGCCGGGTGCCCAGGGCCACCTGACCGTCTACCCGCACGGTGACACCCTGCCGGACGCGTCGAACCTCAACTTCCTGCCCGGCGAGACCATCCCGAACCAGGTCGTGGTCCCGGTGAAGGACGGCAAGATCTCGCTCTACAACGCGAGCGGCGCCCCGCTGCACCTCGTGGTCGACGAGTTCGGCTACCAGGGGTACTGATCCCGCTGACCCCGGTCCCCACCCGACGGCCCCGGTCCCGAGCCCCGCGCTCGGCACCGGGGCCGTCCGCATGAGTAGGCTCGGACGGGTGAGCACCCCACACCCCTTCCCCGACCTGCGAGGCGCCGCGACCGGCGTCGGCTCGCTGCCCGGCACCGACGCCCGCGAGGCCGCCAAGACCTCCACCGGGGCGCTGGAGCAGCTGCCGTTCCTGCCCGAGCTGCCCGCGCGCGGCCCGGGCGCCGACATGATCGGCCGCAGCGCCGGCCTGCTGGTCGAGCTGTTCGCGCAGACCGAGCCCAGCGGCTGGCGCTTCGCCGACCGCCCCGGCCGGGACACCCGGCGCGCCCACTCCTGGCTCGGCGAGGACCTGGACGCGCTGGAGGAGTTCACCCAGGGCCACCAGGGCGCGCTCAAGGTCCAGGCCGTCGGCCCGTGGACGCTGGCGGCGAGCGTCGAGCTCAAGCACGGCGAGAAGGCGCTCGCCGACCACGGCGCTTGCCGGGACATCGCCGGCTCGCTCACCGAGGGCCTGCGCCGCCACCTCGCGGACGTCCGCAAGCGCGTCCCGGGCGCACAACTCGTCCTCCAGCTGGACGAGCCCTCGCTGCCCGCCGTCCTCGCGGGCCGGGTGAAGACCGCGAGCGGCTTCCAGCGGCTGCGCGCCGTCGACCGGCAGATCGCGGAGGAGGTGCTGCGGGAGCTGATCCGCGGCCTGGACGCGCCCGTGGTCGTGCACAGCTGCGCTCCGGACGTCCCGGTACCGCTGCTGCGCCGCGCCGGAGTCGCCGGGATCTCGCTCGACTTCTCGCTCCTCAGCGAGCGCCAGGACGACGACCTCGGCGAGGCGGTCGAGGCGGGCACGACGATCCTCGCTGGTGTCGTCCCCTCCACTGACCAGGCGGTGTCGGACCCTGCCGGTAGTGTCCAGGGGGTCAGGACCTTGTGGCGCAGGCTCGGGTTCGCCCCGGAGCTGCTGGGTCGCCGCGTGCTGGTGACACCGACCTGCGGGCTGGCCGGGGCCTCCCCGGCGTACGCGCGCAAGGCGCTGTCGCTCGCCGACCGGGCGGCACGGAGCCTGGTGGACAACCCGGAATGAGAACGTAGGAGGGCTTGCGGTGACGGCTGTCGAGGGCTGGGAGGACATCCCGGCGGAGGTGCGCAGGCGGCACGCCGAACTGGCGGCGGAGATCACCGACCACCGGGTCCGGTACTACGAGCAGGACGCGCCGGTCGTCAGCGACGCCGAGTTCGACACGCTGATGCGCGAGCTGGAGGCGATCGAGGCCGAGCACCCGGCCCTGGTCACCCCGGACTCGCCGACGCAGAAGGTCGGCGGTGCCCCGACCGAGCTGTTCGCCGCGGTCGAGCACCGCGAGCGGCTGCTCAGCCTCGACAACGCGATGGACGACGACGAACTCGCCGCCTGGGCCGAGCGCGTCGCCACCGAGCTGCACGGCATCGACTACCACTACCTGTGTGAGCTCAAGGTGGACGGCCTGGCCGTCAACCTCACCTACGAGAACGGTCAGTTGGTGCAGGCGGCGACGCGTGGCGACGGCCGGGTCGGCGAGGACATCACCGCCAACGTCCGCACCATCAAGGAGATCCCGCACCAGCTCAAGGGCGACAACGTCCCCGAGCTGGTGGAGATCCGTGGCGAGGTCTACTTCCCGACCGAGGCCTTCGAGGCGCTCAACGCCTCCTTCGCGGAGGAGAACGAGCGCCGTCGGCAGGAGAACGAGGAGCGCGCCAAGGAGGGCAAGCGGCCCCGGGCGATGATCCGGCTGTTCATGAACCCCCGCAACGCCGCCGCCGGTTCGCTGCGCCAGAAGGACCCGCACGTCACCGCCTCCCGCCCGCTGCACATGGTGGTGCACGGCATCGGCGCCCGGGTCGGCTTCGACATCGACTGCCAGTCGCACGCCTACGACCTGCTGCGCGAGTGGGGCCTGCCGACGGCCCGGCACAACAAGGTGGTCAAGACCCTCGACGAGGTGCGGGAGTTCATCAAGCACTTCGGGGAGCAGCGCCACTCGGTCGAGCACGAGATCGACGGCGTGGTCGTCAAGGTGGACGAGATCGCCCTCCAGGGCCGGCTCGGTGCCACCTCCAAGTCGCCGCGCTGGGCGGTCGCCTGGAAGTACCCGCCGGAGGAGGTCACCGGCAAGCTCGCCGAGATCAAGGTCGGCATCGGCCGCACCGGCCGGGCCACCCCGTACGCGGTGCTGGCCGAGCCGGTGAAGGTGGCCGGCTCGATGGTCCAGTACGCGACGCTGCACAACCAGGAGGTCGTCAAGACCAAGGGCGTACTGCTCGGCGACACGATCGTGCTGCGCAAGGCCGGCGACGTCATCCCGGAGATCCTCGGCCCGGTGGAGGACCTGCGGGACGGCACCGAGCAGGCCTTCGTGATGCCCTCGCACTGCCCGGAGTGCGGCAGCGAGCTGCGCCCGATGGCCGAAGGGGACATCGATCTGCGCTGCCCCAACGCGCAGCACTGCCCGGCCCAGATCCGCGAGCGGATCGCCTTCCTGGGCGGCCGCTCCTCGCTGGACATCGAGGGCCTGGGTTACGTCGCGGCCACCGCGCTGACCCAGCCGCTGGAGCCGGCCGAGGCGCCGGTGAAGAACGAGGGTGACATCTTCGGTCTGACCGAGGAACAACTGCTGCCGATCAAGGTGCTGGTGCGCGACCAGAAGACCGGTATGCCCAAGCTGGACGACGTCACCGGCGAGGAGAAGGAGGTGTTCTTCTTCGCCACCACCACGGGCGCGGCGAAGAAGAACACCGGACTTCTGCTGGAGAACCTCAACAACGCCAAGGACCGGCCGCTCTGGCGCTACCTCAACGGGCTGTCCATCCGGCACGTCGGCCCGGTGGCCGCGCAGGCGCTGGCGCGCGAGTTCCGCGACCTGGACGCCATCTTCGCGGCCGACGAGGAACGCCTGGCGGCCACCGAGGGGGTCGGGCCCGGCACTGCCCGGGCGATCACCGAGTGGTACCAGGTCGACTGGCACCGCGACATCCTGGAGAAGTGGCGCGCCGCCGGCGTCCGCTTCACCGAGGAGTTCGCGGACGAGGAGGAGGCGGAGCGCCCGCTGGAGGGCCTGACCGTGGTCGTCACCGGCACCCTGGCCGGGCACACCCGGGACGGCGCCAAGGAGGCGCTGACCTCGCGCGGAGCGAAGGTGACCGGCTCGGTTTCGAAGAAGACCGATTTTGTGGTCGCCGGTGACAACCCGGGATCCAAGTACGACAAGGCCGTTCAGCTCGGACTGCCGGTGCTGGATGACGCGGGCTTCGCCGTCCTGCTCGCCGACGGACCGTCGGCCGCCCGCGCCCACCTGGGACTTCCGGAGCCGGAGGAGGCCGTCGAGCCGCAGGAGGCGCCCGCCGAGGGCTGATCCGGGGCCGCCCCGAGCGGCCGGTGCCCGGGTCCGTGTTGTTATCGTCCTGATGCAGCGTCACCGGGTGTCGTTCAGTGAAAGCGGGCATTGTGTCACTGTGCGACACCCGGGCGCGGTGGCGCGTTTCCGGTTGTCCGAAAGTCTGCCCACCGGGTGGACCCCGGCATACCCTGGAGCGCAACAGAGTGTCAGCAGGGGTGGGGGCACCGGCTGAGCCGGGGCTCCTCGGGGTCGCTCCATGCCCGGCAGCTGTCGGTACCAGCGCGGTGCCTCACCGTAAGGCGGCCTGACGGGGGCGGGCCCGACGGAGGACAGGGCTTATGGATCGTACGACCGGCGGCGCGCCCACACGCCCGCCGCAGGGGGTGGCGGGTGCGGTCCTGCTGCTCGGCGTGCTGCTGGCCGGAGCCGCTCCGCTCATCCCGCTGGCCGTCCTGGTCTACCGGTACGAACCCGAACTGCTGCCGCTGTTCGCGGTGCCGCTGGCGGTGCTGGTGGCCGCCTGGCGGATCGCCCGGGACCGCGCCCGCGACCAGCTGACCGATCCGCTGACGGACCTGCCCAACCGTCAGGCTCTGCTGCTGGCCGCCCAGGAGGCGATCGCCGAGCGCGAGGAGGGCTACAGCGTCGGTCTCATCCTGCTCGATCTCGATCGATTCCGATCGCTCAACGACACACTAGGACATACGGCTGGTGACCGGCTGCTGGTTCACATCGCCCGCCGGCTCCACCGCGCGCTGCGCTCCGGCGGCACGGCCGGCAGTGCCACCCGGGAGTCCATCGACGACGTCTTCGTCGGCCTGCCCCGGCACTACCGGCGCGGCCGCCCGATGGTGGCCCGGATGGGCGGCGACGAGTTCGCCGTGCTGCTGCCCGGCATCAACTGCCCGGACAGCCTGGAGCGGGTCGCCAAGGCGCTGATCGCCGAACTCGCCGCGCCGATCCGCCTGGACGGCCTGCTGCTGGTGCTGGAGGCCAGCGCCGGCGTCTGCGTCTACCCGCAGGACGCCCAGGACGCCGAGTCGCTGCTGCGCCGCGCCGACGTGGCGATGGGCCACGCCCAGCGCGAGTGCAGCGGCGTCGCCCAGTACGACGAGACCCAGGACGCCGACACCCCGTACCGGATCGGGCTGCTCGGGGACCTGCGCCGGGCCCTGGAGACCGGCGAGGTGCAGCTGCACTACCAGCCGAAGGTGGCCTTCGACGGCCGGGTGGTCGGCCTGGAGGCGCTGCTGCGCTGGGAGCGGCCCGGGCAGGGGAGGGTCTCGCCGGACGAGTTCGTCGGGCTCGCCGAGTCCAGCGGCCTGATGCCCCGGCTCACCGACTACGTGCTGGAGGCGGCCGTCGGCCAGCTCGCCTACTGGCGCGACATGGGCCTGCAGGTGCAGGTCGCGGTCAACGTCTCGCCGCGCGACGTGCTCAACCCCGGCTTCGCCCAGCGCGTCGCCGGACACCTCGTCCGCCACCAGGTGCCGGCCCACGCGCTCCAGCTGGAGATCACCGAGCGGCTGCTGCTGGACGACTCCCGGCGAGCCGCCGACACCCTGGCCGAACTGCGCGGCTACGGCGTCGGGATGTCCCTGGACGACTTCGGCACCGGACACTCCTCGCTGGTGCGGCTGCGCAGCCTGCCGGTCGGCGAGCTGAAGATCGACCGCTCCTTCGTCTCCCGGATGGTCGCCGACGACCACGACGCGGCGGTGGTGCGCTGCTCGGTGGAGCTCGCCCACTCGCTCGGCCTGACCGTGGTGGCCGAGGGCGTCGAGGACGACGAGACCTGGGAGCGGCTGCACGGCATGGGAGTGGACGCCGTCCAGGGCTGGCTGGTGTCGGCCGCACTGCCCGCCGAGCAGGCCACCGCCTGGCTGCGGGTGCACCGCACCACCTCCGCCCCGCCGGTGGAGCGCCTCGGCGCCCCGCCGCAGCTCCCGTCGATCATCAAGCCGGTCGCCCCGCCGGTCGCCCAGCCCACCCCGCTGCCCCCGGTGCTGCCCCCGGTGCTGCCGCCGGTACTGCCCCCGGCCGTCCGGGCCGTGCCGTGCAGCCAGCCGTTGCAGGCCGCGCAGCTGGAGATCAAGGCGCCCGGCACCCCGGGTTGGGCCCGCACCAGGCCGCAGTAGCCGCGCCTCGGGACGCCGCGCCGCCCGTGGTGAAGGGGGGCACACCGTAACTCGTTGGAAGGTGGCCGGGCCGGGCCCCATAGGATGGGGTCCAAAGACCATGAGGACGGAGCGCCGAACCCGGCTGCTCCTGCCCGGGCCCGGCAGCGCCGCAGGCGAGGCCGGGTCTCACCAGAACTCACCCTGAGGATCGCTGCATGCCTGGCATCACGCGCGAGGAGGTCGCCCACCTCGCCCGGCTGTCGCGTCTTGAGCTGAAGCCCGAAGAGCTGGACCACTTCGCCGAGCAGCTCGACGTGATCATCGGCGCGGTCGCCCGCGTTTCCGAGGTCGCCGGACAGGACGTCCCGCCGACCTCCCACCCGCTGCCGCTGACCAACGTCATGCGCGCGGACGAGGTGCGGCCGTCGCTCACCCCGGAGCAGGCGCTGTCCGGCGCCCCCGCCGCCGAGGAGCAGCGTTTCCGTGTGCCGCAGATCCTCGGGGAGGACTGACCGAGATGACCGAGCTGATTCGCTACACCGCGGCTGAGACCGCCGCCGCCATCGCCAAGGGCGAGGTGTCCGCCGTCGAGGTGGCCCAGGCGCACCTGGACCGCATCGAGGCCGTCGACAAGAAGGTCAACGCCTTCCTGCACGTCGACACCGAGGGCGCGCTGAACGCGGCCAAGGCCGTCGACGACAAGCGCGCCAAGGGCGAGGAGCTGGGCCCGCTGGCCGGCGTCCCGCTGGCGCTGAAGGATGTCTTCACCACCAAGGGCGTCCCGACCACCTGCGGCTCCAAGATGCTCGAGGGCTGGATCCCGCCGTACGACGCCACGCTGACCAGCCGTCTCAAGGACGCCGGCGTCGTCATCCTCGGCAAGACCAACATGGACGAGTTCGCGATGGGCTCCTCCACCGAGAACTCCGCCTACGGCCCGACCGGCAACCCGTGGGACCTCACCCGCATCCCCGGCGGCTCCGGCGGCGGTTCGGCCGCTGCGCTGGCCGCCTTCGAGGCCCCGCTGGCGATCGGCACCGACACCGGCGGCTCGATCCGCCAGCCCGGCGCCGTCACCGGCACCGTCGGCGTCAAGCCGACCTACGGCTCGGTGTCCCGCTACGGCCTGGTCGCCTTCTCCAGCAGCCTGGACCAGGGCGGCCCGTGCGCCCGCACCGTGCTGGACGCGGCCCTGCTGCACGAGGCCATCGCCGGGCACGACCCGCTGGACTCCACCTCGATCGACGCGCCGGTCCCGGCCGTGGTCGAGGCCGCGAAGCTGCGCGACGTCCGCGGCATGCGGATCGGCGTGGTCAAGGAGTTCGCCGGCGAGGGCTACCAGGCCGGCGTGATGCAGCGCTTCAACGAGTCGGTGGAGCTGCTGCGCGAGCTGGGTGCCGAGGTCGTCGAGGTCTCCTGCCCGTCCTTCACCCTGGCGCTGCCGGCCTACTACCTGATCGCGCCGTCGGAGTGCTCCTCCAACCTGGCCCGCTTCGACGCGATGCGCTACGGCCTGCGGGTCGGCGACGACGGCAGCCGCTCGGCCGAGGAGGTCACCGCGCTGACCCGCGAGGCCGGCTTCGGCGACGAGGTCAAGCGCCGCATCATCCTGGGCACCTACGCCCTGTCCTCGGGCTACTACGACGCCTACTACGGCTCGGCCCAGAAGGTGCGCACGCTCATCTCGCGCGACTTCGACGCCGCCTTCGCCGGGGTGGACGTGCTGGTCTCGCCGACCACGCCGACCACCGCCTTCCCGATCGGCGAGCGCGCCGACGACCCGATGGCGATGTACCTGGCCGACCTGTGCACGATTCCGTCGAACCTGGCGGGCAACGCGGCCATGTCGCTGCCGGTCGGCCTGGCCCCGGAGGACAATCTCCCGGTCGGCCTGCAGATCATCGCGCCCGCGATGGCGGACGACCGCCTGTACCGCGTGGGCGGCGCCGTCGAGGCCGCACTCAACGACAAGTGGGGGCACACCCTGCTGGAGGAGGCACCGGCACTGTGAGCAAGATCGAGAAGGCCAAGGGCTTCAAGCACACCAAGCCCGGTCTCTGGCTGTCCATCGGCACCAGCGCCTTCGGTGCCATCTCCGTGGTCAAGGACGTCCGCAAGGCCCGCGAGGAGAGCGACACCCTCAAGCTGGTCAACGCCCTGGTCGGCGCCGCCGCGCTGATCACCGGCACCGCCCTGCTGGTGCGCGAGCTGCGTCAGCTGGGCTCCGACGACGTGCTGCTGGGCTGAGCTGAGCGCCCCGGCCCGGCCCCGCGTCACGCGGCGGCCGGGCCCGTACCTCCCAAGCTTCAAGTGAGAAGGGACGCTGTGAGCGTCATGAACCTGGTCTCCTACGAGGACGCTCTCGCGTCCTACGACCCGGTGATGGGCCTTGAGGTCCACGTCGAGCTCGGTACCAAGACCAAGATGTTCTGCGGTTGCTCGACCGAGCTGGGCGCCGAGCCGAACACCCAGACCTGCCCCACCTGCCTGGGCCTGCCGGGCTCGCTGCCGGTGGTCAACGCGGTGGGCGTGGAGTCGGCCGTCAAGATCGGCCTGGCGCTGAACTGCGAGATCGCCGAGTGGTGCCGGTTCGCGCGGAAGAACTACTTCTACCCGGACATGCCCAAGAACTTCCAGACCTCGCAGTACGACGAGCCGATCGCCTTCAACGGCTACCTCGACGTGCAGCTGGAGGACGGCTCGACCTTCCGCGTGGAGATCGAGCGCGCCCACATGGAGGAGGACACCGGCAAGTCCAGCCACGTCGGTGGCGCGACCGGCCGCATTCACGGCGCCACCCACTCGCTGCTCGACTACAACCGGGCCGGCATCCCGCTGATCGAGATCGTCACCAAGCCGATCACCGGCGCCGGCGAGCGTGCCCCCGAGGTCGCCAAGGCGTACGTCGCCGAGCTGCGCGAGGTCATCCGCTCGCTGGGCGTCTCCGAGGCCCGGATGGACAAGGGCCAGATGCGCTGCGACGTCAACCTGTCGCTGCGCCCGAACGGCACCGAGACGTTCGGCACCCGCTCGGAGACCAAGAACGTCAACTCGCTGCGCAGCGTGGAGCGGGCCGCCCGGTTCGAGGTCCGGCGGCACGCCACCGTGCTGACCGACGGCGGCACCATCGTCCAGGAGACCCGCCACTTCCACGAGGAAGACGGCAGCACCACCTCGGGCCGGATCAAGGACAACGCCGAGGACTACCGCTACTTCCCGGAGCCGGACCTGGTGCCGGTGGCCCCCGCCCGCGAGTGGGTCGAGGAGCTGCGCGCCGCTCTGCCGGAGCTGCCGCGGGTGCGCCGCGCCCGGCTGCAGGCCGAGTGGGGCCTGTCCGACAAGGACATGCAGTCCGTGCTCAACGCCGGTGCGGTGGAGCCGATCCAGGAGACCATCGCGGCCGGTGCCCCGGCCGACCAGGCCCGCAAGTGGTGGATGGGCGAGCTGGCGCGCCGCGCCAACGAGACCGGCACCGAGCTGACCGAGCAGCCGATCACCCCGGCGCAGGTCGCCCGGGTCGCCGCGCTGGTCGCCGAGGGCAAGCTGAACGACAAGCTGGCCCGCCAGGTCATCGAGGCCGTGCTGGCCGGCGAGGGCGAGCCGGACGAGGTCGTCGAGAAGCGCGGCCTGGCCGTGGTCTCGGACGACTCCGCGCTGGGTGCCGCCGTCGACCAGGCCATCGCCGAGAACGAGGCGATCGCCGCCAAGATCCGCGACGGCAAGGTCCAGGCCGTGGGCGCGCTGGTCGGCGCGGTCATGAAGGCCACCCGCGGCCAGGCGGACGCCGCCCGCGTGAAGGACTTGATCCTGGAGAAGCTGGGCGCTGCCTGAGTCCTGAGGGGCACCCAGGCTGTCAACCCTGCCTTCCTAAGGTATCTAAGGCATCTAAGGCCCTCTAAGTAAGGCCTAAGGCCCGGTCTCACCTCCGTATTGGGGTGAGGCCGGGCCTTAAACCTTTTTCCAGGCCCGATCTAAGGCATCCGGGCCCCGGAAGATCGGGCACGCTCCCGATGTGGCACCCCCGGCTGGGGGAGGAAGCTCTTACTCGACAGCGAAACGCAGTGAGACCCAAAAGGGGAACCCGAAGTGATCGAGTACGAGATCATCCAGCAGCAGGCCCACGAGCTCGAAGCCCGCGCCGAACACGAGCGCCTGGTGCGTGAGGCCAAGGAGGCGCGTCGCCTGCGCCGCCGTCCGGTCGCCGCCCGCTTCCAGCGGCGCCCCGTGCGTCAGACCGAATGCTGACGGTCCGGCACCGTGACGGTGCCGAAGGAGTTCCGGAGGGGGAGGCGCCGCAGGAGAGCGCCTCCCCCTCCGGGCTTTCCACCACGCTCTCGTCCATGCCCGCGGCCGGACGTTCGCCCGGGGAGATAACCCCTCCTCCCGCCACCACCGGCTATGGCATGCTCGCCTCCATGCAGCAGATATCGGTCAGTCCCGTCTTCGTCGGCCGCGGCAGCGAGATCACCGAACTGACCGAAGCACTGCGCCGGGCGGGCACCGGCAGCCCCCAGGCCGTCCTGATCGGCGGCGAGGCCGGCGTCGGCAAGACCCGGCTGCTGGAGGAGTTCCTGCAGCGGGCCTGCGACCGCGGAGCGGTCATCACGCTCGGCCGCTGTCTGGAGGTCGGCGCCGAGGGCCTGCCGTACGCGCCGCTGGCCGCCGCGCTGCGCCGGCTGCACCGTTCGCTGGGCGCCGAACTGGAGGCCGCCGCGGCCGGCAGCGAGGGGCATCTCGCCCTCCTGCTCTCCGAGTTCGGCGAGGTGGACGGCGAACCCAACGACGAGTACAGCCGGGCCCGGCTGTTCGAGCACACCGCGAGGCTGTTCGAACGGCTCGGCGCGGAGCGTACCCTCGTCCTCGCCGTCGAGGACCTGCACTGGTCCGACCGCTCCACCCGCGAACTGCTGGCCTTCCTGGTGCGCACCCTGCACCGCTCCCGGGTGCTGCTGGTCGCCACCTACCGCACCGACGACCTGCACCGCCGCCACCCGCTGCGCCCCTTCCTGGCCGAGCTCGAACGGCTGCGCACCGTCCAGCGGTTGGAGCTGGAGCGGTTCCGCCGCCGCGAGGTCGCCGCCCAGCTGGCCGGCATCCTCGGCACCGCCGCCCCCGACCGCCAGCTGGTGGACCGCATCCACCGCCGCTCGGAGGGGAACCCGTTCTTCGTCGAGGAGCTGGCCACCGCCTTCCAGGACGGCTGCGGCGCCGGGCTGACCGACTCGCTGCGGGACATCCTGCTGGTCCGGGTCGAGAGCCTGGACGAGGAGGCCCAGCGGGTGGTGCGGATCGCCGCCGAGGGCGGCTCGCACGTCGAACACGCCCTGCTGGCCGCCGTCCTGGCGGACGACGAGGAGGCGCTGATCGAGGCGCTGCGGGCGGCCGTCGGCGCCAACATCCTGCGCCCGGACAGCGAGGGCGAGGGCTACCGCTTCCGCCACGCGCTGGTCCGCGAGGCGGTCTCGGACGACCTGTTGCCCGGCGAACGGCACCGGATCAACCGCAAGTTCGCGCTCGCCGTGGAGGCCCAGCCGCACCTCGTCCCCGGTGACGCGCTGCCCGCCCGGCTGGCCAACTACTGGTACCAGGCGCACGACCCGGCCCGAGCCCTGCCGACCGCCCTGGACGCCGCCCGCGCGGCCCGGCGCCGCAACGCCTTCGCCGAGCAGCTCGGCCTGCTGGAACGCGCCCTGGAACTGTGGGACATGGTCTCCGAGGAGGTGCTGGCGCACACCCTGCGCCCGTACGACTGGGCCGAGACCTACCCGCCCGGCTCCTGCGACCACAGCTCCGCCGACGCGGACTGCGACCGGATCCAGCTGGTCGACGTGCTGGCCGAGGCGGTGGTCGCGGCCCGGCGCTGCGGCGACCGCGAGCGCGGCCTGAGCCTGGCCAAGCGCGGGATCCGGCTGGTCGACGAGAGCGAGCACCCGGTGCGCGCGGCCTGGTTCCGGATCAACCGGGCCCGGATGCTGGGCAACCTGCGCCGCTCCGGTGACGACGAGGAGATCGCCCGCGCGTACGCGCTGGTCGACCACCTGTCGCCGTCCGCCGTGCAGGCCGAGGTGTTCGCGCTGGCCGCCGGGACGGCGATGCTCAAGAAGGCCGGCCCCGAGCACATCGAGCTGGCCGAGCGGGCGATCCGGATCGCCCAGCAGGTCGGCGCGCACTCGGTCGAGGTGCACGCCCGGATGACCCTCGGCGGCCTGCGCCACGACGTGCAGGGCGACGCCGACGGCGGGCTGGCCGAGCTGGCCGGGGCGGTCGACGCGGCCCGCCGACTGGGCGTGCCGGACCTGCTGCTGCGCGGCATCAACAACCTGGCCAGCGCGCAGCGCGGGCTGGGCCGGGCGGAGGAGGCCGTGCGGCTGGCCCGGGAGGGCCTGGACTTCGCGGACGGCAACGGCCTGCTGCGCAACATCGGCACCATCCTGACCGGCAACCTGGTCGAGGCGCTGCTCGACCTCGGTCGGGTGCAGGAGGCCGACGAGGTGCTCTCCGCCTGCGAGCTGAGCAGCCTGAGCGGCACCCACGCCGAGTTCCTGGACCGGATGCGCGGCGAACTCGCCCTGCTGGCGGGGGACCTGCCCACCGCGGCGACCATGCTGGCCCAGGCGCGGGCGGCCAACCGGATCGGCCAGGTCCAGCACAGCGTGCCGATCAGCCGGCTGGCGATGCGGGTCGCCGCGTACGGCGGGCGGCCGCTGGAGGCCCGGGCCGAACTGCTCGCCGCGCTCGCCGAGGACGGGCGGATCGGCCACGAGTCCGACGTCTACCCGCTGCTGGTGGAGGCCGCCGGGGTGGAGGCGGACAGCCGCGGCCTGCCCGAGGCCGAGGCGGGCCGGGCCGAGACGCTGGCCGCGATCGCCGCGGCGGCCGCCGAACTGCGCCCCCGGGCACCGCTGCACCAGGGCTGGGCCCGGCTGCTGGAGGCCGAACTGGACCGGGCCCGGGGGGCGGACACCCCCGGGCAGTGGGCCGAGGCGGTCGCCGCGCTGCGGGCGGCCGCACTGCCGTACCCGCTGGCGCTCGCCCTGCTGCGCGGCGGCGAGGCCGAGGTGCAGGCCGGGCGGCGGGAGGCGGCGACCGAACTGCTGCGCGAGGCGGCCGAACTGGCGGCCGCCCGGGGTGACCGGCTGCTGGGCTCGCAGATCACCGCGCTGGCCGAGCGGGCCGGGCTGAACCTGGCCCCGGCCGGTCGCCCGGCCGCCGAGGCCGCGCCGACCGGGTCCCCGGGGGACTCCTTTGGCCTCACCCCCCGTGAGCGGGACGTGCTTCGGTTGCTCGCGCGCGGCTGGACCAACCGGCAGATCGCCGAGGAGCTGTACATCTCTCCGAAGACGGCAAGCGTGCACGTGTCCAACATCCTGGGCAAGCTCGGGGTCGGCGGTCGCGGCGAGGCGGCCGCGCTGGCCCACCGACTGCGCCTGTTCCCCGAGGACCTGGACCCCGCGGGCCGCTGAGACCGCGGGCCGCTGAGACCGCGGGAAGCCGACCGGGCCCGGACGGTCGCCGACCAGGGCCTGTCCCTTGGGTCCTCGGCACGGGCAGGGCGGGTGGGCGCGCCGTCGCGTGCTCCCGTGCGCGCCGCGTGAGCCCCCGCCCGCGCGCCGCCGCCAACCGGGCCGATCCGTCGGAATCCGGTGCATCCACCCACCGTGCCGCCATTACTCTAAGTTGAGTGTGCGTGTCATTGAGTGACGGAATTGGTGTAAGGTCCCGACCGGGAGCATCGGTGCGGTGCGGCAGCCGGAAGGCCGCCCACCCCCTGGGCCACCGTCCTGACGGGGCGCCAGGTCACCGCGTACGGCCGAGAGGTGCGCGGCCGGTGGTCCGTGGCCGGGGCGCCGGGCCCCGGGCCGGAGGGGGAGAGGCCGAGTGAGCTCCACCGATACGGTGCTGCCCGGAGCCGGACGGCCGGGCGTACCGCCTGCCGACACGTCCGCCGTCGACCCGCCGGAACCCGCCCGGCGCGGCCCGCTGCGCCGGCTCCTGGGGAGCCGCGCGCTGCCCGGCCTCGCCCTCGGCGGGCTCTGCCTGGCCTATGCGCTGGGCGCGGCCGCCGGCTGGGGATCGTGCCAACTCTCCATCTTCATGGGCGACTTCGGCCTGGCGGCAGCGGCCCTCGCGGCCGCCCTGTCCTGCCTGGTGTACGGCTGCGCGGTCGACGGGCACGCCCGCCCGGCCTGGCTGCTGTTCGGCCTCTCCTCGCTCATGGTCGCCTTCGGCAACGGCACCTGGGGCTGGTACGAGCTGGTCGTGCGCACCCCGCTGCCGCAGGACTCGCTCGCCGCGTACGCCTTCCTGCTGTTCGCCCCGCTCTCCATCATCGGCGTTCTGGTGCTCGCCCAGCGCCCGCGCTCGGCGGCCGGCTGGCTCTGCCTGCTGCTCGACGGCTGGCTGATCGCCGGCTCGCTCTTCACCCTCAGCTGGAGCCTGGCACTCGGCCGGATCGCGGCCGGCGAGGACGGCTCCCCGCTGCGCATCGCCCTCAGCCTGGCCTACCCGGTGCTGGACATCCTGCTGGTCAGCCTGGTGATCGGCCTGCGCTTCCGCGGCCGGGACGGCAACCGGGCATCCGTGCACACCGCGATGCTCGCGCTCGCCCTCACCGTGCTGTGCGACGCCCTGTTCACCTCCCCGGAGCTGCACAGCAACTACCACTCCGGCGAACTGCTGGACGCCGGCTGGTTCTCCGGCAGCCTGCTGCTCGCCTGGGCACCGTGGTCCCCGCGCTGGCGCCGTCCGCTGCGCGAACACCCCTCGGCCGGCGGCGTGCCGCGCCGCCGGGTGGCCACCACCTTCAGCGCGCTCACCCCGTACGCGGCGGCCGCCGTGTGCACCGCCGGAATCCTCTACAACGCCCTCGGCGGGCGCGAGTTGGACCGGGTGGTAGCCGCGGCCGCCTGCACCGTCGGGCTGGCACTGATCCTCCGGCAAGGCGTGATGCTGCTCGACAACCTGTCGCTGGCCCAGGAGCTCGGCCACAAGGAGGCGCACTTCCGTTCCCTGGTGCAGGGGTCGAGCGACGTCATCATGATCGCCGGGGCCAACGGCGTGCTCTCGTACGTCTCCCCGGCCGCGCTCGGTGTCTACGGGCGGGACCCGGAGGAACTGGTCGGCGGCAACCTGCTGGACCTGGTCCACCCCGAGGACGTGGACCGGGTGCTCTCCGAGGTCCGTCGCTACCTCGCGCGGGTGCGGCTCGCCGCCCACCACACCCCGGGCACCGCCGAGCCCTCGGCCCGGGTGGAGTGCCGGATCAGCGCCGGCGCCGGCGAGTGGCTGCACGTCGAGTCGACGGTCAGCCGGCACCGCGACGGCCTGCTGCTCAACAGCCGGGACGTCACCGAACGCGTCATGCTCCAGGCCCAGTTGCAGCACAACGCCTTCCATGACCCGCTCACCGACCTGCCCAACCGGGCGCTGTTCACCCAGCGGCTGCGCGGCGCCCTCGGCGCCCGCGGCCAGCAGGGCGGGACGGGTGCCGGGATCGCGGTGCTGTTCCTCGACCTGGACGGCTTCAAGGCCGTCAACGACAGCGCCGGCCACCAGGTCGGCGACGAACTGCTGGTGCAGGCGGCCCGCCGGCTGCAGGGCGCGGTGCGCTGCGGGGACACCGTCGCCCGGTTCGGCGGCGACGAGTTCGCCGCGCTGGTCTGCGGCCCGCTCGGCCGGCCGCAGGTGCAGGAGCTGGCCGAACGGCTGCGGGTCGCGCTCTCCGCGCCGTACTGGATCGGCGGGGCCGAACTCGGCGTCGCCGCCAGCATCGGCATCGCCTTCGGCACCCCCGAACGGGGTCCGACCGCCGACCCCAGAGCCGCGGCCGACGAGCTGATGCGCAACGCCGACCTCGCGATGTACCGGGCCAAGTCCGAGGGCAAGGGCCGGGTGGTGCTCTACGTCCCGGCGATGCGGGCCGACCTGGAGCGCCGCAGCGAGCTGGAGGAGCGGCTGCGGGTGGCCGTCCGGGAGGGCGACTTCACCCTGCTCCACCAGCCCCTGGTCGACCTCGGCAGCGGCGCGGTGACCGGCGTCGAGGCGCAGGCCCGCTGGCGCTCGGCGGGCGGCCTGCTGCTCACCCCGGGCGAGTTCCTGCACTCGGCCGAGCGCGGCGACGCGGGCGCCCGGTTCTCCCGCTGGCTGGTGCACGAGGCGGTCGCGGCCGCCGTCGACCGGCGTGCCCTGTCCGGCCGCGGCCGCGGCGGCGCGGTGCCCGTCCCGGTGGCCGTGCGGCTCTCCGCCCAGCGGCTCTGCTCGCCCGGCCTGTACGAGACGGTGGCCGCGGCGCTGCGTGACAGCGGACTACCGGCCGGCGAGCTGGTGATCGAGGTGGCCCGGATGGGGCCGGACTCGCTCGCCGACGAACTCGGCCGCCGGCTGGCCGCGCTGCGCCGGCTCGGCGTCTCCACCCGGCTGGCCGGCTACGGCGCCGGGAGCGGCTCGCTGGGGGCGCTCGCCCGGCTGCCCTTCGACGGGCTCAAGCTGGACCGCACGCTGGTCCAGGGCCTCGGCGAGTCCTCGCTCAGCAGAACCCTGGCCGGGCACGCCCTGCGGCTCGGCCGCGACCTCGGGATGAGCACCGGCGCCGAGGGGGTGGACCTGCCCCGCCAGGTCGCCGCGCTGCAGGAGCTGGGCTGCCGCCAGGCCCAGGGTTCGGCCTTCGCCCCGCCGCTGGACGAGACCCGGCTGCGCCGGGCGCTGACCCACCGCGGCTACCCGGTGCCCAAGCCGCTCGGCTCGCTCTCCTCCCGTCGCGGATGCCTGGCCGCGGACACCCGGACGGGTGGCTGTGCGGACGCCCCGGGAAGTCGTGTCGTAGATCACCAGGCGGCTCCCCAGCCCGACCACGGGGCCTCGGACCTGCCCGAACGCCGTGCCGTCGCCGGTCCAGGGGCGGGTCCGCATGGCGAGACGGTGATCCCACCTGCTTGACACGCCACCCCGGTCGGGAGGAAGGTCGTTGCCATGCGCACCCGAATTCTCGTACTTGGCGGGCGCGTCGGCTGAGTGGGCTCACACGCCTCGCTCGTGACAGACCGACGCGCCACCCCTCGCATGCCCTTGGGCACGAGGGGTTTTTTGTTGCACTGACGCTGTTCCACTCCCGCAAGACCCCTGGCCCGATCGCCCCGAGAAGTCCGATTCGTCGGATTCGAGCGGGACGATGGAGGCAGAGCCGGCGATCGGCCCGGACCGGGACCCCACCCTCGCAGCACCGGGGCCCGCAGCACCGGACCGGCAAAACCCGAGAAGAGACAGGCAGATGACTGAGCACGCCGCATCCCCCCGCCGCGGGGACAACCCGGCCGCCCACGCTCCCGCTCCCCAGCACGTCGCCGAGACCATGACCGGAGCCCAGTCGCTCATCCGCTCGCTTGAGGCCGTAGGCGCGGACACCGTCTTCGGCATTCCGGGCGGGGCCATCCTTCCCGCGTACGACCCGCTGATGGACTCCACCAAGGTGCGCCACATCCTGGTCCGGCACGAGCAGGGCGCCGGCCACGCCGCCACCGGCTACGCCCAGGCCACCGGCCGGGTCGGGGTCTGCATGGCCACCTCCGGCCCAGGCGCGACTAACCTGGTCACCCCGATCGCCGACGCGTACATGGACTCCGTGCCGATGGTCGCGATCACCGGCCAGGTCGCCTCCAAGGCGATCGGCACCGACGCCTTCCAGGAGGCGGACATCTGCGGCATCACGATGCCGATCACCAAGCACAACTACCTGGTCACCGACCCGGCCGAGATCCCCCGGGTGATCGCCGAGGCCTTCCACATCGCCGCGACCGGCCGCCCCGGCCCGGTCCTGGTCGACATCGCCAAGGACGCCCTGCAGGCCACCACCACCTTCCGGTGGCCGGTCGAGACCGCGCTGCCGGGCTACCGCCCGGTCACCAAGCCGCACGCCAAGCAGATCCGCGAGGCCGCGAAGATGCTGGTCAGCGCCAAGCGCCCGGTGCTCTACGTCGGCGGCGGCGTGATCAAGGCGCAGGCCACCGCCGAGCTGCGGATCCTCGCCGAGCTGACCGGCGCCCCGGTCGTCACCACCCTGATGGCGCTCGGCGCCTTCCCGGACAGCCACCCGCAGCACCTGGGCATGCCCGGCATGCACGGCTCCGTCCCGGCGGTCACCGCGCTGCAGAAGTCCGACCTGCTGTTCACCCTCGGCGCCCGCTTCGACGACCGGGTCACCGGCAAGCTGGACAGCTTCGCCCCGTACGCCAAGGTCGTGCACGCCGACATCGACCCGGCCGAGATCGGCAAGAACCGCCCGGCGGACGTGCCGATCGTCGGCGACGCCCGCGAGGTGCTCGCCGACCTGATCGTCGCCGTCCAGGCCGAGTTCGACGCCGGCCACAAGGGCGACTACTCGGAGTGGTGGGAGAAGCTCAACGAGTGGAAGAAGACCTACCCGCTGGGCTACGAGCCGGCTCCGAGCGGCCAGCTCTCCCCGCAGCAGGTCATCGAGCGGATCGGCCAACTCGTCGGCTCGGACGCCATCTACGCGGCGGGCGTGGGCCAGCACCAGATGTGGAGCTCGCAGTACATCCGCTTCGAGCGGCCCGGCACCTGGCTCAACTCCGGCGGCGCCGGGACCATGGGCTACGCCGTCCCGGCGGCGATGGGCGCCAAGGCCGGCCGCCCGGACAGCGCGGTCTGGGCCATCGACGGCGACGGCTGCTTCCAGATGACCAACCAGGAGCTGGTCACCTGCGCCCTGAACGGCATCCCGATCAAGGTCGCGGTCATCAACAACGGCTCGCTCGGCATGGTCCGGCAGTGGCAGACGCTGTTCTACAACCAGCGCTACTCCAACACCGTGCTGCACTCCGGCCCCGACCACGACGGCATCGAGCCGCCGGCCCAGGGCACCCGGATCCCCGACTTCGTCAAGCTGTCCGAGGCGATGGGCTGCGTCGGCCTGCGCTGCGAGCGCCCCGAGGACCTGGACGCGGTCATCAAGCAGGCGATGGAGATCAACGACCGCCCGGTCGTCATCGACTTCATCGTCCATCAGGACGCCATGGTCTGGCCGATGGTCGCGGCCGGCACCAGCAACGACGAGATCCAGTTCGCCAAGGGCGTCCGCCCCGACTTCGGCGACGACCTCGACTGACGGCCCCCCTATCCAGAACGACTGAGGAATCCCATGTCCAAGCACACCCTCTCCGTCCTGGTCGAGAACAAGCCCGGCGTGCTCGCCCGCATCGCCGCGCTGTTCTCCCGTCGGGGCTTCAACATCGACTCCCTCGCCGTCGGCCCGACCGAGCACCCGGACGTGTCCCGGATGACGATCGTGGTCAACGTCGAGGACCTCCCGCTGGAACAGGTCACCAAGCAGCTCAACAAGCTCGTGAACGTGATAAAGATCGTCGAACTCGACCAGGCCGCTGCGATCCAGCGGGAACTGGTCCTGGTGAAGGTCCGCGCCGACAACGAGACCCGGTCGCAGATCGTCGAGATCGTCCAGCTGTTCCGGGCCAAGACGGTCGACGTGTCACCTGAAGCGGTGACCATCGAGGCCACTGGCAGCTCGGACAAGCTGGAGGCCATGCTCCGGATGCTGGAGCCTTACGGCATCAAGGAGTTGGTCCAGTCCGGCCTGGTCGCCATCGGCCGCGGCGCCCGTTCCATCACGGACCGGTCGCTGCGTGCCCTCGACCGCAGCGCCTGAGCCGGCGCCGGCTCAAGCGCGGCGACTCACGCGAGCGCCGTCTCGCCCACCCGTCGCCCGCCACCACCCGTCCAACGGCGCGCTGGCGCGCGACACCTTTTAGCGACGACCCCACACCACCCCGGCTGCGCATACGGTAGGACTCGCGCACCCGGCACCAACACGCAAGGAGATGTGCCCCCGTGGCCGAGCTGTTCTACGAAGACGACGCCGACCTGTCCATCATCCAGGGCCGCAAGGTCGCGGTCATCGGCTACGGCAGCCAGGGCCACGCCCACGCGCTGTCCCTGCGCGACTCCGGCGCCGACGTCCGCGTGGGCCTGAAGCCGGACTCCAAGTCGCGTGCCAAGGCCGAGGAGGCCGGCCTGCGCGTCGTCACCCCGGCCGAGGCCGCGGCCGAGGCCGACGTCATCATGATCCTGGTCCCGGACCCGATCCAGGCCGACGTCTACGAGGCGGACATCGCCCCGCACCTGAAGTCCGGCGACGCCCTGTTCTTCGGCCACGGCCTGAACATCCGCTTCGGCTTCATCAAGCCCCCGGCGGACGTCGACGTCTGCATGGTCGCCCCGAAGGGCCCGGGCCACCTGGTCCGCCGCCAGTACGAGGAGGGCCGCGGCGTCCCGGCGATCGTCGCCGTCGAGCAGAACGCCTCCGGCAAGGCCTTCGAGCTGGCCCTGTCGTACGCCAAGGGCCTGGGCGCCACCAAGGCCGGCGTCATCAAGACCACCTTCACCGAGGAGACCGAGACCGACCTGTTCGGTGAGCAGGCCGTCCTCTGCGGTGGCACCGCCGCCCTGGTGAAGGCCGGGTTCGAGACCCTGGTCGAGGCCGGCTACCAGCCGGAGATCGCCTACTTCGAGTGCCTGCACGAGCTGAAGCTCATCGTCGACCTGATGTACGAGGGCGGCCTGGAGAAGATGCGCTGGTCGGTCTCCGAGACCGCCGAGTGGGGCGACTACGTCACCGGCCCGCGCATCATCACCGACGCCACCAAGGCCGAGATGAAGAAGGTCCTCGCCGAGATCCAGGACGGCACCTTCGCCAACACCTGGATCGCCGAGTACAAGGCGGGCCTGCCCAAGTACAACGAGTACAAGACGGCCGACGAGAACCACCTGCTGGAGACCACCGGCAAGAAGCTGCGCTCGCTGATGAGCTGGGTCAACGAGAAGGCCTGAGCCCCCCCGGGGCCGCTGATTTTGTCACTGCCTTGTACAAGTAGGCTGCTCCCGTCCGGGTGATTTCGCCTGACGGGAGCAGCCTCGTACTCTGCCCGTCGATACACTCCGAGTGCGCGTCAGGCCCACAGCGTCGTGCGTCTACCTACGCGGCATGCCACCTTCCCCCGCTCTCCACGCCACCCACGTGCGCCGGGGAACCGGACAGTTAAGGACATACTGTCGTGAGCACTGCGACCACTGTGAAATCTGGCGTCGTCCTGATCGCCGAAGAGCTTTCGCCCGCCACCGTCGACGCCCTCGGCCCCGACTTCGAGATCCGCCACTGCAACGGCGCCGACCGCACCGAGCTGCTCACCGCGATCGCCGACGTGGACGCGATCCTGATCCGCTCCGCCACCAAGGTCGACGCCGAGGCGCTGGCCGCCGCCCGCAAGCTCAAGGTCGTCGCCCGGGCGGGCGTCGGCCTGGACAACGTCGACGTCGCAGCCGCCACCAAGGCCGGTGTGATGGTCGTCAACGCGCCGACCTCCAACATCGTCACCGCCGCCGAGCTCGCCTGCGGCCTGCTGATCTCGGTCGCCCGCAACATCTCCCCGGCCAACGCCGCGCTCAAGGGCGGCGAGTGGAAGCGCAACAAGTACACCGGCGTCGAGCTGAGCGAGAAGACCCTCGGCGTGGTCGGCCTCGGCCGGATCGGTGTCCTGGTCGCCCAGCGGATGTCCGCCTTCGGGATGAAGATCGTCGCGTACGACCCCTACATCCAGGCCGCCCGCGCCGCGCAGATGGGCGTCAAGCTGGTCTCGCTGGAAGAGCTGCTGGAGATCTCGGACTTCATCACCGTCCACCTCCCCAAGACCCCGGAGACGATCGGCCTGATCGGCGACGAGGCGCTGCACAAGGTCAAGCCGACCGTGCGCATCGTCAACGCCGCCCGCGGCGGCATCGTGGACGAGGAGGCGCTCGCCGCCGCCCTGCGCGAGGGCCGGGTGGCCGGCGCGGGCCTGGACGTGTACGCCAAGGAGCCGTGCACCGACTCCCCGCTGTTCGCCTTCGACAACGTGGTCGCCACCCCGCACCTGGGCGCCTCCACCGACGAGGCGCAGGAGAAGGCCGGTATCGCGGTCGCCAAGTCGGTCCGCCTCGCGCTGGCCGGCGAGCTGGTGCCGGACGCGGTCAACGTCCAGGGTGGCGTGATCGCCGAGGACGTGCGCCCGGGTCTGCCGCTGGCCGAGAAGCTCGGCCGGATCTTCACCGCGCTGGCCGGCGAGGTGGCCGTCCGCCTGGACGTCGAGGTCCGCGGCGAGATCACCCAGCACGACGTGAAGGTGCTCGAACTGTCCGCGCTGAAGGGCGTGTTCGAGGACGTGGTGGCGGAGACGGTGTCCTACGTCAACGCCCCGCTGTTCGCCCAGGAGCGTGGCGTCGAGGTCCGTCTGACCACCTCCAGCGAGAGCCCCGAGCACCGCAACGTGATCACCGTGCGCGGCACCCTCGCGAACGGCGAGGAGATCGCGATCTCCGGCACGCTGTCCGGCCCGAAGCAGATCCAGAAGATCGTCGGCGTGGACGCCTTCGACGTGGACGTGGCGCTCACCGACCACATGGCCTTCTTCAAGTACGAGGACCGCCCCGGCGTGGTCGGCGTGCTCGGCCGCCACCTGGGCGACGCGGGCGTCAACATCGCGGGCATGCAGGTCGCCCGGGACGGCGGCAGCGCCCTCGCCTCCATCACCGTGGACAGTGAGATCCCCCAGGACGTGCTGACGGCGATCGCCACCGAGATCGGCGCCCGCTTCGCGCGCTCGGTCGACCTGGGCTGATCCTCCCGGCCCGAACAGGGCCCGGACCGCCGTTCGGACGGTGGTCCGGGCCCTGCTGCGTGCTCCCGGGTGGCTCCCGTCTCAGATACTAGGAAATCCAAGTATTCGTGCAGACACGGCCGGGGCGGGGCCTTACGGTGGAGGAGCCATACGGTGTGCCGCCCCTGTAGCCAGGGCGTGCGGCCCGTGTGCGCGTGCGCCATCACGGGCAGGCGATCCCTGCTCCCGCGCGTACCCATCTCCCCTTTGTGCTGCTCGTCCGCAGCGCCGCTTCCAAGGAGCCCGGTATGCCCTCCGCCGCTGACCGTCACGTCACCACCACCCCCGCCGCCACCCCCGTCCGCGCCGCGCGCCGTCGCCGGGCCGCCGAGCGGAACCCCTTCGCGGCCGCCGCCCTGCAGCGCTCGCTCGACCGCCGCGACAACGGCGGCGTGACCGGCCACAACTGACCGGTGCCGCCGGTGGCGTTCATCGGCCTACTGGGCCGTTCGGGCTGACGGCGGGTCACTCCGTAGGGTGCAACTCGGCTCCATTCGAGGGAAGTTGCTCGCCCTCCCCGGCGCGATCATCCTAATTTGGGGCCCCCGGAAGGGTGATCGACGTCCGCGCGGGCGGGCGTCAGCGACACGCTGTGCGGATCATTCCCCCGGCCGGGGGAGAGGGCCCAGTGCGTCTGCCACCCGTTCGCCGACCGATCGCCCGGATCGGTCTCACCCTGGTCCTGCTGGCAGCTGCGTTCGTTCCGAGCAGCGCCGTGCTCGCCGCCATCCCGGCGGCCGGCGGCCCGTCCAGCGCGGGACCCCCGGGCCGGGGCCGTACCGCCTCCGTCCTGCTGGAACTCACCACCGAGGCGGCCGGCCCCGCCTGGCAGCGGGCCGCCGAGACGGCCCGACGGGCCCAGCGCTCGCCGGAGGCCGTCCGCCGGGAGGCCGCCCGGGCCGGAGCCGCCCAGCGCGGCCGGGCCGGGGACGCGCTCGACCGGCTCGCCTACGCCGTCCACCGGGCGGCGCCCGCCACCCGCGAGCTCTACCGCACCCGCACCCTGCTCACCGGCCTCGCGGTCAGCGCGCCCGCCGACCGGCTGCCCGCGCTGCGGGCGCTGCCCGGTGTCCAGGCCGTCCACCCGATCGTGAACAAGCAGCGCGACAACGCCTACTCCGTCCCGCTGACCGGAGCCCCGAAGGTCTGGGAGGGCGACTCGGCCCTCGCCGGGAACACCGGCCGGGGCATGCGGATCGGGATCATCGACAGCGGCATCGACTACACCCACGCCGACTTCGGCGGCCCCGGCACCGAGGCGGCCTTCCGCTCGGTCGAGCGCGGCAAGCCCGCGCCGGCCGCGCTGTTCCCCAACGCCAAGGTGGTCGGCGGCAAGGACCTGGTCGGCGACGACTACAACCCCGACCCGGCCTCCCCGCGGTACCAGCCCGTCCCGCACCCCAGCGACAACCCGATCGACTGCGTGCGCAACGGGCACGGCACCCACGTCGCCGGAACGGCGGCCGGGTACGGCGTCACCACCGACGGCCGTCCGTACACCGGCCCCTACCGGCCCGGGCTCGACCCGGCCTCGTTCAAGATCGGCCCCGGCGCCGCCCCCGGCGCGCAGCTCTACGGGATCCGGGTGTTCGGCTGCGACGGCGCCACCGACCGGATGGCCCAGGCGCTCGACCTGGCCGCCGACCCGAACGGCGACGGCGACCTCGGCGACCGGCTCGACGTGGTCAACCTCTCGCTCGGCAGCCGCTTCGGCAGTCCCGACGACGCCGACTCCGTGGCCGTCGACCGGCTCGCCGCGCTCGGCACCGTGGTGATCGCCGCCGCCGGCAACGAGGGCGACGTGTACGGCATCGGCGGCAGCCCCGGCACCGCCGCCCGGGCCATCACCGTCGCCGCCTCCGTACACGGGCACGCCGACGTGGACGGCATCACCGTGCTCGACCCCGCCCCGCTGGCCGGGGTCGTCCCCGGGCACTGGAGCGGGCGCTACCAGGGCTGGTCCACCGCCGAGGTGAGCGGCGCGCTCGCCGTGCCGGTCGACCAGGCGGACGGCTGCACCGCGTTCAGCGAGGCCGACAAGCAGCGACTCAAGGGCAGGATCGCGCTGCTCACCTGGCGCACCGGCGAGGCCGAGCGGGCCTGCAACTCCGGCCCGCGCGCCGACCACGCGGCCGACGCCGGGGCGATCGGCGCGCTCTACGCCGCCGACAGCGACCACCTGGCCGAGATCTCGGGCGACGACCGGATCCCGGCCGTGCTGCTCGGCCACGCCGACGGCGAGCGGCTGCTGAAGGCCGCGGCCGCCGGGGACGTCCGGGTCCGGCTCGCCGCGCCCGGCAACCCGCTGCACGGCTCGGTCCCCCGGAACCAGCCGTCCAGGGTCGACACCCTCACCGACTTCACCTCCCGGGGCATCGGCGTGCCCGGTGTGGTCAAGCCCGACCTCGCGGCCCCCGGCGAGACCATCTGGTCGGCCCTGGTCGGCAGCGGCAGCGGCGGCCAGCGCGAGAACGGCACCTCGATGGCCGCCCCGCACGTGGCCGGGCTGGCCGCGCTGGTCCGCGCCGCGCACCCGGACTGGCCGGTCGAGCAGGTCAAGGCCGCGCTGATGAACACCAGCACGGACACCTGGCTCGGCGACGACCACGGCGGGCCGGTCTACGGGCCCGAGCGCACCGGGGCCGGACGGGCCCGGGTCGACCAGGCGGTCCGCACGCCGGTGGTCGCCTACGCGGCGGGGGAGGGCGCCGAGGCGGGCAGCGTCGGGGTCTCCTTCGGCCCGGTCGAGATCGGCGGGCCGACGGCGCTCGGACGGGAGATCGAGCTGCGCAACTACTCGGGTTCTCCGCTGACTTACCGCACCGGCTACGCCGCCGCGACCGAACTCCCGGGCGCCTCCTATCAGGTGACACCCGCCGAGGTCGACGTGCCGGCCGGCGGCACCGCACGGGTGAAGGTGACGCTGTCCGTACCGGGGGAGTTGGGTCGCACACCGGACCCGACCATCGACACCCTGCAGGGCGGCAAGGCCCGCAGCTACCGGGGCGAGCTCTCCGGGCGGGTACTGCTCAGCCCGGTCGACGTAGCGCTGCCGCAGCTGCGGGTGCCGGTGTTCGCCGCCCCGCGCCCGGCGAGCGACCTGACCGCGACGGCCTCCGTCCGGACCACCCGGGACGGCACCCTGGTCGTGCTCGGCGGCAGCGCGGCGCCCGGTGAGCGGCCCGGGCTGGTCAGCGCCCTCGCGCTCGGCGGCGAGGCCGCCCGCTGGCCCGACTGCCCGCCCGGCGGCGGCAAGGCCGTCGGCCCCGGCTCGGGCATCCGGCCCACGGACGCGGCCGAGCCGGCCGACCAGCCGCACGACGTCTGCGTCGAGCACCCCGGCGACCGGGCCGCCAACCTGCGGGCGGCAGGGGCGGCGGCCGACGCCGACCAGCTGTACGTGGGCGTGCGGCTGTGGGCCCCGGCGGCGACGCCGGTCGGGCTGTACGGGGTGCGGGTCTCGCTGGACACCGACGGGGACGGCGTCACCGACGTGATCCTCAAGGCCGACCGGCTGCACGGCAGCGACGTCCTGGTCTCCCGCGCCCTGGACGCGCGCACCGGCGCCGAGCTCGACGTCCAGCCGCTCAACGCCCGTTGGGGCGACACCGACACCGAGCTACTGGACAGCGACGTCCTGGTCCTCCCGGTCCGGCTGAGCGCCCTGCCGGGCGTCAAGCCAGGCCACAGCACCGTCCGCTACGGCGTCTGGACCGGCGTCGTGGGCGGCGACCGGCCCGATCCGGCCGACGCCTACTCCTCCATCGGCCTGCGGGGCACCGGCCCGACCGTCCCGCTGGACGTCCTGCACCCGGCCCTCTCCGTCCAGGCCGGCCTCACCGGCCCCGCCGCGGTGGTGGCCCCGGCCGGCCCGGGCACCGTCCTCGACGTGCACCGGGCGGCGGGCGACAGCTCCCGGCTCCTGCTGCTGTACCACCTCAACCCGGCGGACCGGCGGGCCCAGGTGCTCACCCTGCCGTGATCACCGACCAGTGGGGCGGCCCGCCGGGACTCCGGCGGGCCGCCCCTCGTCACGCCCCGTCGGGGCCCTGGACGGCCAGGCGGCGGTCGCGGCGCGGGATTCGGGTCCGGCGGCGGGAGAGGCGGGCGAAGACGGCGACCAGGGCGAGGACCGCGGCGGTGCCGGAGGTGACGGTGAGGCCCTCGGTGAGGCCGGGCGGGCGGAAGGCGCAGGTGAGGCGGGAGGCGCCGCCGCCCAGGGGGACGCCGATCATGCCGAGGACGGGGGTGGGGACGGTGGCGGGGCGGCCGTCGACGGCGCAGGTCCAGCCCTCGGTGGCGGGGACCGAGAGCAGCGCGGTGCCGGTCGAGCCCGCCGGGAGGGCCGCCGCGACGGTGTGCCCGCCGGCCTCGACGCGGGTGGCGCCGGTGGCGGTGAGGCGGGCGACGGCGGCCTCCAGGGCGCCGGCCCGCAGGCAGCCGATCGGGCGGGCCGGGACCTGACTGACGACGTCCGAGCGCAGGGTCACCCGGACCACCCCGTCCGCCGGGACGGTCCCCAGCCGGTGGATCGCCACCGCCGTGGTGGGCTGCTCGCCGTCGCTGCGGTAGCTGGTGCCCAGGCCGCTGACCGTGCCGCGGTACCAGACCCCGTGGAAGTAGGCCGTCCCGCCGGGGGTGCAGCCGGCGGTGAACACCGTGCCCTCGCCGCCGCCCGGCACCGACCAACCGCTGCTGCCGTGCAGGGTGGGCGCCGGGCCGCCGGCCGGGACGGGCAGCGGGGTGTCGTAGACCTGGCTGCCGAGCAGCGACTCCTGCCGGGACCAGACCGAGGAGGTGTCTGGGCGGGCCCCCGGCGGCAGCACGGTGACCAGCGGCGGCGCGGCCGCCCGTACGGGGGTGAAGCCGTCCGGGGGCGGTCCGTCGTCCAGGTGGGCGCGGACCGCGAACAGGGCCCGCCCGACCGGGTCGGTGACGCTGGTGGTCTGCCGCCCGCCGGCCGTCCAGCCCGCGCCGAGGTCGTGCAGCAGCAGGGCTGTGACGGTGGGCAGGGAGGCGCTGAAGTAGCCGCCGCCCTGGCCGTTCAGCAGCAGCGGGTCGTTGGCGCCGAAGGCGTGCGGGCCGGGGTCGCTGCGGCCGTCCGGCCAGTCGGCGGCCTCCCGTACGGCCGCGTACCCGGCCCGCACGGCGGCCGGGGAGGCGGTGTCGGCCGGGGTCGCGCCGAGCGCCGCGTACCCGGACCAGACGGCGTTGCCGAGCACCGCGCCGCCGAGCACCCAGGTGGCGAGGACGTTCGCCCGGCGGTCGGTGTGCCGGCGGTCCAGCACCAGGAGCGCGGCCAGCAGCACGACGCCGCCGACGCCCAGCAGCACCCAGGTGGAGGCGGGGACCGCGTGCCGGCTCGCCGCCAGCACGGCGACCACCGCCGTGACGGCCGAGCCGCCCAGCAGGGCGAGCCAGTCCGGCCGGTGGGCCAGCGACACCCAGCCGGCCAGCACCAGCAGCCCGCTGAGCACGAAGGCGGCCCGGTACGGCCCGCCGGCCGGGATCGCCAGGCCGTGCCAGACCAGCACGGTCGGGGTCCAGACGAAGGTGAGCACCACCAGTACCAGTGCCGCGCACCAGACCGCCCGCTCGCGGATCCGCACCCGGCGGTTGAACGCCAGCCCGCACACCAGCAGCAGCCCGAGCACTCCGATCGCCACGTCCGGCAGCTGCTGCCCGCCCTGGGCGGTGGGCAGCAGCCGGGCGAGGTGGCCGCCGAGCCCGCCCGGGCCGACCGGCTGCACCGGGGACTCGGGCTGGGCGCCCCGCGCGGCGCGGACGGCGACGAACAGCACGGGGGAGGCGAGCAGCACCCCGGTGGTGGTCAGGGTGACGGCCCGCCCGGTGGCCCGGACCCGGTGCCGGAACGGCCGCGGGGTGGCGAACGTGCGGACGGCGAACAGGAGTCCGGCGATCAGGGTGGCCAGTGCGGCGGTGTAGAGGTTGCCCGCCCAGACGAGGGCCACGCACAGCGAGCCGGCCACCCAGCGCCGCTCGTGCAGGCACCAGTCCCCGACCAGGCCGAGCAGCGGCAGCGACACCAGGCCCCAGAGCCACATCGGTGCCGTCCCGCCCACGTCCAGCACCCAGGCGCAGAGCCCGTACCCGACGGCGGCGATCGCCCGCAGCCAGTGGGGACCGGGGTGCAGGCGGCCGAGCAGATGGGCCATCAGGGCGGTGGCGAGGCCGATGGTGGCCAGGGCGACCAGGAAGACGGCGAGCGGCCCCTGGTCGCGCGGGAGCAGAGCGGTCGGCCAGGAGAAGGGGTTCATCAGGTAGGCGAAGAAGTCCGGCAGGAAGGGGGCGCCGTAGCCGCTGTTCCAGTTGAACAGCAGGTCCCCGGCGGCCTGTCCGTGCAGCAGGTCCCACAGGTGGGCGTGGTACGGCACGGAGAGGTCGCCCACCCCGGTCGGCCACCGCCCGCGCAGCCCGGCGGCCAGCGCGTACCCGCCCGCCGCCAGCCCGGCCGCACCCCCGCAGACCAGCGCCTCCCGCCGCCGCTCGGTCCTCACGCACGCGCCCCGTTTCTGCCAGGAACCTCGGACCACGCCACCCTATGGGCGCCCCCGGCGCAACTCTGATCATCCGCGCTCCCTCGAAGGAGTGATGGCAACACGTCAGTGCGCTTCGGCCTGAGATGGTGCTTCCGTGGGAGGAGACATCGAGCTTGCGATGCCGGAGTGGCTGAGGCCCCCGGCTGCCGGCTGCACCGCCGAAGGCAGGGACAACCGGTCGCCCACACCTTCGAGCTGGACGCCGCACTGGGCGTGTATGCGTCGAGCGGAACCTTCCGAGAGCGCTTGACAGTTCGACACCCGTTTCCACTGACGGTCACCCTCGTGCGTCCGAATGCTGGACGCGAGGTGTCAGCACCTGGGACACCGGAGTAGGGTCCGAGCATGTCTCGCACCATTCGTCTCGCAGTTGTCCCGGGTGACGGCATCGGCCAGGAAGTGGTGGCCGAAGGTCTGAAGGTCCTGGAGGCCGTGCTTCCCTCCGACGTGAAGCTGGAGACCACCGAGTACGACCTCGGCGCCCGGCGCTACCACCGGACCGGCGAGACGCTGCCGGACAGCGTGCTGGCCGAGTTGAAGGCCTTCGACGCGATCCTGCTGGGCGCCATCGGCGACCCGAGCGTGCCGTCCGGAGTGCTGGAGCGGGGCCTGCTGCTCAAGCTGCGGTTCGCCTTCGACCACCACATCAACCTGCGGCCGGGCCGGCTCTTCCCCGGCGTGCAGTCCGCGCTGGCCGGACAGCCGCAGATCGACTTCGTGGTCGTCCGCGAGGGCACCGAGGGCCCGTACGTCGGCAACGGCGGCTCGCTGCGCACCGGCACGCCGCACGAGGTGGCCACCGAGGTCAGCCTGAACACCGCGTACGGCATCGAGCGCGTGGTGCGCGACGCCTTCCGCCGGGCCCAGGCGCGGCCGCGCAAGAAGCTCACCCTGGTGCACAAGAACAACGTGCTGGTGCACGCCGGGCACCTGTGGTCGCGGATCTTCGCGGAGGTCGGCCGGGAGTTCCCGGAGGTCACCACCGAGTACCTGCACGTCGACGCGGCCACCATCCACCTGGTCACCCAGCCGGAGCGCTTCGACGTCATCGTCACCGACAACCTGTTCGGCGACATCCTGACCGACCTGGCCGCCGCCGTGACCGGCGGCATCGGCCTCGCCGCGAGCGGCAACATCAACCCGAGCGGCGAGTACCCGGCCATGTTCGAGCCGGTGCACGGCTCGGCGCCGGACATCGCCGGCCAGGGCAAGGCCGACCCGACCGCCACCGTGCTGTCGGTCGCCATGCTGCTGGAGCACCTCGGCTTCGCCGCCGAGGCGGCCCAGGTGGAGGCCGCCGTCGCGGCGGACCTCGCCGAGCGCTCCGGCGTCCGCTCCACCTCCCAGGTCGGCGACGCGCTCGCCGCCCGAGTATCCGGCTAGCGGGCCGGATCCAATATGCGGGGTTCCGGCTAGCGGCCGGATCGCGACAAGGTCCGGCCAGGTGGGCCGGACCGCATAACCACAGCTTGCAGCTCCCCAAGGAGAGGGAAGCTGTTCGGCACGGCCCTCTGGATGCGAGTATCGACAGTGGGCCGTGCCGTTGTGCGTCCGTTCCGGCGTTGGATCGCCGTAACGTTCCTTCGGCGGGGCGGCCCGAACCAACCCCACGGTGAAGGAAACAGCCATGAGCACGCCCACCCAGGCGCCCATCACGTTCGACCTCAAGCCCTCCGCCCATCCGCTGTCCGCAGCGGAGCGCGAGGCCCGGCTGACCAACCCCGGCTTCGGCCGCGTCTTCACCGACCACATGGTCACCATCCGCTGGACCGAGGGCCGCGGCTGGCACGACGCCCAGCTGGTCCCGTACGCGCCGGTGGAGATGGACCCGGCGAACATGACGCTGCACTACGGCCAGGCGATCTTCGAGGGCCTGAAGGCCTACCGCCAGACCGACGGGTCCATCGCGACCTTCCGCCCGGAGGCCAATGCCCTGCGCTTCCAGGCCTCGGCCCGCCGCCTGGCGATGCCGGAGCTGCCGGTCGAGTCCTTCGTCGAGGCCGTCGAGCTGCTGGTCCAGCAGGAGCGGGAGTGGGTCCCGAACGAGCCGGAGCAGAGCCTCTACCTGCGTCCGTTCATGTTCGCCACCGAGGTCGGCCTGGGCGTCCGCCCGGCGAACTCCTACCTCTTCATGATCATCGCCTCCCCGGCCGGCGCCTACTTCCAGGGCGGCATCAAGCCGGTCTCGGTCTGGCTGTCCAAGGAGTACGTCCGGGCGGCGCCCGGCGGCACCGGCGCCGCCAAGTGCGCGGGCAACTACGCGGCCTCGCTGGTCGCCCAGGCCGAGGCCGCCGAGAAGGGCTGCGACCAGGTGGTCTGGCTCGACGCCGCCGAGCACCGGTGGGTCGAGGAGATGGGCGGCATGAACCTGTACTTCGTCTTCGGCGAGGGCAAGGACGCCAAGATCGTCACCCCGGAGCTGTCCGGCGCCCTGCTGCCCGGCATCACCCGTGACTCGCTGCTGCGCCTGGCCTCGGACCTCGGCTACGCGGTCGAGGAGCGGAAGATCTCCACCGACGAGTGGCAGCAGGCCAACGCCGACGGCACCCTCACCGAGGTCTTCGCCTGCGGCACCGCCGCCGTCATCACCCCGGTCGGCTCGGTCAAGTCCGCCGCCGCCGACTGGACCGTCGGCACCGGCGAGCCCGGCCCGATCACCATGGAGCTGCGCCGGGCCCTGCTGGCCATCCAGGGCGGCCAGTCGCCCGACACCCACGGCTGGCTGCACAAGATCGTCTGATCGTGCGGCCGGGCGCTCCGAGACGCCGGAGCGCCCGGGCCGAAACCTCCTCGAAGCCTTCCTGGCGCTCGACACCCCTCCGGGGTTCAAGGCTGAGCTGATCGAGGGGGAGATCGTCGTGACCTCGCCGCCGGACGGTGAACACGGCCTCACCCTCGACACCGCCGAGCCGGTCGAGCAGCCGTTCCGTATCGCGAGACGCGTGGGCCGGATCGCGGAAGCTGTGTCAGACTGCGAGCGTGTCCTCGCTTTCGCTGATTATTAGCAGCAGGCGCGCCGGTCCGCAGTGACCGCTTCCGCAGGACCCGATGCGGAGCGACCATGAGCGTCCAGACCCGCGCGCAGACCTCTCGCACCCGCGAGGGGTTTTTTGCTTTTTGGGCGCAGCCCCATCGAGCACAGATCCCGGACCGGCCGACGGCCCCCACAAGGGGCTCGGGGACACCGGGGGCGCACGCGGGATCCTGGACAGTGGAGCCGGGACGAAGAGCCGGCAGAGCAGTACCAAACTCCCCGAACGGAGAACCAGGGGCCATGACCGAGGTCAGCCGTACCGACGACAGTTTCCACGTGTTCGACACCACCCTGCGCGACGGCGCGCAGCGGGAGGGCATCAACCTGACGGTGGCCGACAAGCTGGCCATCGCCCGGCACCTGGACGAGTTCGGCGTCGGCTTCATCGAGGGCGGCTGGCCCGGGGCCAACCCGCGGGACACCGAGTTCTTCGCCCGCGCCGCCGCCGAGCTGGAGCTGCGCAACGCCCAGCTGGTCGCCTTCGGCGCCACCCGCCGGCCCGGCGGCAAGGCGGCCGACGACCCGCAGCTGGCCGCGCTGGTCGCCTCCGGCGCGCCCGTGGTGACCCTGGTCGCCAAGGCGCACGACCGGCACGTGGAACTGGCGCTGCGCACCACCCTGGACGAGAACCTGGAGATGATCCGGGACAGCGTCGAGTTCCTGCGCGCCCAGGGCCGGCGGGTGTTCATCGACTGCGAGCACTTCTTCGACGGCTACCGGGCCAACCGCGCCTACGCCCTCGCGGTGGTCCGCGCCGCGCACCAGGCCGGGGCGGACGTGGTGGTGCTGTGCGACACCAACGGTGGGATGCTGCCGGCGGGTGTGCGGGAGACGGTCGCCGACGTCCTCACCGACTGCAACTCCTACAAGCCCGGCGCCCGGCTCGGCATCCACGCCCAGGACGACACCGGCTGCGCGGTGGCCAACACCCTGGCCGCGGTGGACGCGGGCGCGACCCACGTGCAGTGCACCGCGAACGGCTACGGCGAGCGGGTCGGCAACGCCAACCTGTTCCCGGTGGTCGGCGCACTGGAGCTCAAGTACGACCGGCGGGTGCTGCCCGCGGGCCGGCTGGCCGAGATGACCCGGATCTCGCACGCGATCGCCGAGCTGGTCAATCTGGCCCCGTCCACCCACCAGCCGTACGTCGGTTTCTCGGCCTTCGCCCACAAGGCGGGCCTGCACGCCTCCGCGATCAAGGTCGACCCGGACCTGTACCAGCACATCGACCCCGAGCTGGTCGGCAACACCATGCGGATGCTGGTCTCCGACATGGCCGGCCGGGCCTCGGTCGAGCTCAAGGGCAAGGAGCTCGGCTACGACCTCTCCACCGACCGGGACCTGGCCGGCCGGGTGGTGGCCCGGGTGAAGGAGCAGGAGAACCTCGGCTACACCTACGAGTCCGCGGACGCCTCCTTCGAGCTGCTGCTGCGCGACGAGGTGCGCGGCAGCCGGGACCGCTTCTACACCCTGGAGTCCTGGCGGACCATCAGCGAGCAGGGACCGAACGGGATTTCCGGCAACGAGGCGACGGTCAAGCTGTGGGCCAAGGGCGAGCGCCGGATCGCCATCGGCGAGGGCAACGGCCCGGTGAACGCGCTGGACCAGGCGCTGCGGAGCGCCCTGGAGGGCATCTACCCGCCGCTGGCCACCTTCGAGTTGGTGGACTACAAGGTCCGCATCCTGGAGGGCCAGCACGGCACCGGCTCCAAGACCCGGGTCCTGATCGAGTCCACCGACGGAACCGCGGCCTGGTCCACGGTCGGCGTGGCCGACAACGTGATCGCCGCCTCCTGGCTGGCACTTGAGGACGCGTACACCTACGGCCTGATCCGGGCCGGGCTGGAGCCGGCCGAGTAACCGCCCCGAACGTGGGGGGGGGGGGGGGGGGGGGGGGGGGGCCCCCCCGGCCCCGGGGCCGGGGGGGGGCGCGCGGCGCGGGGCCGCCCGGCCGGGGC
>NZ_JBICZB010000022.1:68128-109280 GCF_043201815.1 Kitasatospora sp. NPDC048296 | reverse complement strand
TTCTTCGGTCCCTGCCCCACCGTCCGGTTCTTGCGGATCTTGAAGTCCATCGCACCCCTTGCGCTGGGGTGTTGCGACGACCGCTAGAACCTAAGGGTGGCCGGGGGGCTTCCGGCGCTCAGAGGTTGGTGAGCTGGTCGCCCTTGGCGTCCTGGAGGACGTGGTCGACGCAGACCGCGAGGATGACCAGCAGGAGCGCGTCCTGCTGGCTGAGGACGTCCACGGCGTAGGCGTCGCGGACGGTGAACCAGCGTCGGGATATGTGGGCCAGGGTGGTGCCCTCGTGCTGGATGTCGAACTCGCGGTCCCAGAGGTTGCCGTTGACCTTCAGCCGGCGGCCGTCCTGGAGGCGGACCTTGAAGCGGTCGCCGAAGAGCGTGAACATCTTCTTGCTGATCTTGGCGGCCGGCTGGCCGTCCTGCTTGATCAGCAGGGTGTGGTGGATCGTGAAGGCCTTGCGGACGATGCTCGCGACGTGCTCGCCGCGGGTGTCGACCAGGGCGAAGGTGCGGCGCAGCCGGAAGAACTTCCGGTTGACGCGGTAGAGCTTCTCCCGGTGCTCCGTCTCGATCCAGGCCTCCTCGTGGAAGGCGAACATGCGGTCGCGGACCAGGTAACGCACAGCGGTTCCCCCGTGGTAGATCGTTTCCGCCGGCCCTGCGGCCCGGCGCGGCCCAGAGCGTAGCGGCTGGTCAGCGAGGGGGAGGGGGAGGGGGTACTGCTTTTACCGGTCTGCGACATTCCCCCTACACCACGGTGACGTGGAGCCGGGTGACGTGGATCGGGGGGACGCGGAGCTAGGCGATGCCCTGCCCGTCGATGTCCGCCCCCCACTCGTCCTCGCCGACGGCGCCCACGCAGTAGCCGCCGCCCTGCACGGTGCCGCCGGCCGCCTGGCACTGTTCGGCGGTGACGTCGTGCGGGAGCGCCCAGGCGGGTGCGGAACCGGCGAGGACGAGGACGGCGGCGGCGAGCAGGACGGCCGGCCGGGCCGGCGATGAAGTGATCATGTGTTTCACAGCAGCACACGCCAGGGACGGCCGCGAGTCGGGAGGGTCCGTTCGAGGGCCGTGCGGGCGGTTGTCCGGCGGTCTCCGGAGCAACGCGGTACTGCCGGGTCAGGTGCGGCCGATATTGACACAGCGGGACGTCGCATAAAGGACGATGAATTAATCCCATTTTCGCGCGCCGCGACATCCGCCGTTAAATGGCTTGTGTACATCCTTGATCCTGCTTAACTTGGATCTGTCCTCGAATGTCCGACCGGTCCCGGGCGGCAGGAGAAAGGGGAGGGAATGGTCAGGTTTTCCGATACGGTTCTGCTCGCCCTGGGTGATGCCGGCACCCTCAAGTCCGCGCTGTCCCCGCAGGGCGACACCACCGGAATCCAGACGCTGATCGGCGCGGTCAACGACCTCGACTTCGCCAGAATCGACAGGATCCAGGACATCACGGTCGGCGACGTCACGCTCCAGGTCCCGTTCTTCCCGCCCCGGCGCATCGAAGGTGATCTGAGCCGGATCGTGCCGAGCGACACCCAGGCGGATCCGAGACTCTCGCTCGCCCGGGATCCGATCTGGGTCGACATCCTCGCCCGCATCCGGGTCGATCTGGTCGCCGAGGTCGACCCAGGTGGAGTGGAGTCGACGGTGACGCGCCTGGTCGACAACATCGGCACACTGGATGATTTCCGCACCCAGGTCCCTTTCCTTGACCTCGACGAATTCATGAAACGTCATCGGCTGGCGACGGTCGAGGACCTCCGTGACGCCTATCAAGACCTGGTTGCCGAGATCCGGCTGTGCGCGCCACCGGTATTCGATCCGGCCGATCCGGTGAATGCGTACGGCGTCGACATCTCGGTCGCCGTCCTGATCCTGGACTCCCTCGACCTGGTCGCGGGGCTGCGGGCCGCCAAGGAACTCCGTGCGGCGACGAGCCATCTGCTGAGTCCCGCCCGGCCGTCCGTCCTGGGCGAGGCCAACGCACCGTACGCGGTGGCCGTGGTCCTGCCGAAGCCCGGAGCGGCGTCCGATCCGACCACAGGTGACGTGAGGAAACTGTTCGCCCGTGAGGACGTCCTCAGCCTCTTCTTCCCGACACCTTAGTGCTCTGACCGCACAGGTTCACCGGGTTCCCGCCCGGGCTGAGGCTGGGGCCGATCGGATGGGGACTGACATCCCGTCCAATGTGTGGAGGCGTGGTGGCTGATCCGGTCGGCAGCCACCGGGCATCCGAACCAGGCCGTCCAGACCCGCGAGCTGCACGGCGACCTGCACTCGAACGACCGCGGCTGCGCCATCAGTTGTCCGCGGGCTCGGAGCCGACGGCGCGCAGGCGCAGTTGCCATGTGTCGGTCTCGGCGGCGACCCGGACAACGATCAGGCCGGGGCGCGGGACGGCGAGCACGCTGGTGGTCCGTTCGGTGGTGGTGCCGGTGGCGGCGATCGTCCGGTTCGGATAGCCGGACCAGACCGCTGGCACCGGGCAGTCGCACGGCCCGACGGACCAGCAGCCGCAGGCGAAGGTCACCGACCAGTCGTTCGACGCGACCTCGGCCACCAGCTCCACGGGCGTCTCGTCCCGGACGGCGAACACGGTGCTGCCCTGTCCCGAACGCGTCGGTGGCAGGCTCTCGACCTCCGCCGGGCTCAGCAGCCGCACAGCCCACTCGCGCCGCCCGCCACGACCGTTCACCCGCAGGTGCGTCACATCGCGGGTCACCAGGCCCAGGGACTTGTGCACGACGGCCCACCCACCGGTCAGCCGGTCGTGGGTCCGCACCCGGTTCGCGGTCCTGGTGAGCGGCGAGATCGAGAGGAAGGCCTGCCTGGTGGCCCGCACCGCGACCTCGGCCACTGCGGCGGTTCCGGGCTCGGGCCAGCCGATGGCGAACACCTCCTCGGTCTCCTTCACCCCGTCCTGCATGCCGCGGTAGGTGAACGGGCCACGGCGCGAGAGCTCCGGCAGCGGCGGCACGGCGTCCTGGGGGACGGCGCCGACGACGGCGCTTCGCTTGAACCGCGGCGTCCGCGCCAGCGCGGGCGGCCTGCTCCTCCACACGTCACCGGCCCGGGGATCGACGGCCGTTGAGGCTGCGTCGGCTGCCGACCGTTCGGCTGCTCGGGCGGCGGCCTTGGGGGCCTTGGCGGCCAGATCGACGGGCCGACGGAGGATCAGCGCGGTGAGCAGACAGCCCAGCAGAAAGGCGATGACGACCAGCACGGTTCCCCCCAAGGAATTCGATCACCAGAGACTAGCCGGTCGAGATCCGATGGTGTGGTGATCAGCTTGCCCGGCGTCTCCTCAACTGGCCAAGCCGCGCTCGCACCTGCTCGTCGTCGTGCAGGTAGCCGCCCTCGGGGTCGATGGGCAGATCAATGCCGCGCAGCAGGTCCAGGGCCCAGGTCCTCCCGGACGAGGTCGTCATCGTTAGAGCCGTCGCGCGGCCCACTGGTCAGTCATCCTGTGCACTTTGACCGGCGCTGCCACCGCGGCTCCAGGCCAGGTGACGAGGAGCGTCACCGTCGGCGGTGGTCCCTGGGTGGTGGGAGTGTTCCCGGACAGCCGTCGCAGCTACGTCACCGACACCCACGCGAACGCCGTGTCGCGATCGACCCCGAGCTGCTCTGACCGCCCCGCGCGTCACCGAGGCCTGGCCACCTTCGGGGGCCAGGCGCCGGGGGTGAGGACGCCCAGGGCGTAGGCGCGGGCCACCAGGGCGGTGCGGTTGGGCAGTTGCCAGCGGCGGGTGAGCCGGGCGAGGTGGTAGTTGACGCCGTCCGCGGTGAGCCCGATCTCCTTGGCGATCCGGGCGGTGGTGGCGCCCCGGGCGGCCGCGGCGAGGATGCGGGCCTCGATCGGACTGACCGCGGCGCTCGGGTCGGGCGCCGGCGGAGCGGGCCGAACGGCGGGTTCGTCGAGGGCGCGCAACGAGAGCAACAGGTTCGGGGTCTGCTCCGGGGTGTCGCTGACCAGGTCGACGGTCATCTCGCCGTGGCGCTCGCCGCCGCCGGAAGGCCGCCAGGACACCCGGGCCGGGTACTGCGAGCGGCGGTGCAGCCGGACGGCCTCGGCGAGCGCCTGCAGGGTGGCGCTGTCCCGCAGGGTGAAGAACTCCAGGATCCGACGGCTGCGCAACTGCCCCGGCAGCATGCCGAATTCGGCCGCCATCGCGCGGTTGACGATCAGGATCCCGCCACCCCACGCCACCACGGCGATGGGCAGCGGCACATGGTCCAGCAGACGCAGCGCCCGGTTGCGCCAGATCACCGCGGCGTCCAGCCGGGTGCCCGGCGCCGGACCGCAGCCGTCGGTCGGTCGCATGCTCCGCTCTCCTCCCGCGGCAGCCGCCCGCATCAGATCTGACGGGTCGTGGGCAAGTCTTCGGATGCCGCTGCCACTACACAATCATGTAGTGATCGTTGCCGTGCGCATGTCCCGGGGGCGCAGAGTGGAGGAGTCGAGAACTTTCCTTGGGAGGGACCAAGCGATGACCGAGACCACGACCGATGCCGTGCCGACTCCACCGACCGCGGCGCCGGCCCGGGCCCAGAACGTCCCCCTGGTGGACATCTCCGCGCTGCCGCCGGTCTCCACCCCCGTGCTGCGGACCGTCGAGCTGGTCAGAGAGCATGGCCCGGCCTTCGTCCAGCGGTTGCACGGACGGGACACCGTGATGGTCAGCAGCCTGGAGCTGGTGGAGGAGCTGGCGGACGAGGACCGGTTCCGCAAGGCCATCGGCCCGGCGCTGGAGAACGTCCGCGAGTTCACCGGCGACGGCCTGTTCACCGCCTACAACGAGGAGCCCAACTGGGCCCGGGCGCACGACATCCTGATGCCCGCCTTCGCGCTCGGCTCGATGCGCACCTACCACCCGGTGATGCTGCGGGTGGCCCGCCGGCTGATCGGTTCCTGGGACCGCCGTGCGGCCGCCGGGCTGACGGTGGACGTGCCCGACGCCATGACCAGGATGACCCTGGACACCATCGGGCTGGCCGGGTTCGGCTTCGACTTCGGCTCCTTCGAACGGGACGACCTGCACCCGTTCGTCGAGGCGATGGTGCGCTGTCTGGAGTGGGCGATGACCAAGCTCACCCGTGACCCGGAGCTCGACCACAGCGAGCGCGACGCCGCGTTCCGCGCCGACGCCGACTACCTGGCCGGGGTGGTGGACGAGGTGATCACCGCCCGCGCCGAAAGCGGCGAGCAGGGCCCGGCCGAGGACCTGCTCGGGCTGATGCTGGGTGCGGTGCACCCCGTCGACGGCACCCGGCTGGACATCGAGAACATCCGCAACCAGGTGATCACCTTCCTGATCGCCGGTCACGAGACCACCTCGGGCGCGCTCTCCTTCGCGCTGTACTACCTGTCCAAGCACCCCTCCGAACTCCGGCGCCTCCAGCGGGAGGTGGACGCGCTCTGGGGCGACCAGGCCGACCCGGAGCCCTCGTACGAGGACGTCGGACGGCTGCGCCGCACCCGCCAGGTGCTCAACGAGGCGCTGCGGCTGTGGCCGACGGCACCCCAGTTCAGCCGGGAGGCGCGCGAGGAGACCCTGCTCGGCGGGCGGATCCCGGTCCGCCCCGGGCAGCCGATCTTCGTGGTGACCCCGATGCTGCACCGCGACCCGGCCTGGGGCGACAACCCGGAGCTGTTCGACCCGTCCCGGTTCGACCCCGAGCGGGAGGAGGCGCGCTCGCCGCACGCCTTCAAGCCCTTCGGTACCGGCGAACGCGCCTGCATCGGGCGGCAGTTCGCGCTGCACGAGGCCACCATGCTGCTGGCCATGCTGGTCCACCGCTACCGGCTGATCGACCACACCGACTACCGGCTGACCCTCAAGCAGACCCTCACCATCAAGCCCGACGGGTTCACCCTCGCCCTCGCCCCGCGCACCCCCGCGCCGGTGGCGCAGCCGGTCCGGAGTGCGGGCCCCGCCGAACGCTCCGAGCTGCCCGGCCGGGTCCGCCAGGGCACCGGGCTGCTGCTTTTGCACGGCTCCAACTACGGCGCCTGCCGCGAGTTCTCGCGCCAACTCGCGGACGTCGCCGGCGAACTCGGCTGCGCCACCGAGGTCGCCCCGCTGGACGCCTACGCGGACGGGCTGCCCACCGACCGGCCGGTGGTGATCACCGCGGCCTCCTACAACGGGCAGCCGACCGACGACGCGGCCGTGTTCGTCCGCCGCCTCCAGGAGGAGGGGCGGAGCGCGGACGGCGTCGAGTACGCGGTGCTCGGCATCGGTGACCGCACCTACGCCGCCACCTACCAGCGCATCCCCGCCCTGATCGACGACCGGCTCGCCGCCCTCGGCGGCACCCGGCTGCTCGCCCGCGCCGAGGCCGACGCCTCCGGCGACCTGGCCGGTACCGTCCGGGCGTTCACCGAGGCGCTGGGTGTCGCCCTGCTGGAGCGCTACGGGGACGCGGACGCCCCGGCGGTGCGGCAGGAGGAGGCCGCCTACACGGTGACCGAGCTGGTGGGCGGCCCGCTGGACGCGCTGGCCGCCCGGCACGGCATGGGCGAGCTGACCGTCACCGCCGTCGGCAGCCTGACCGACCCCGACTACCACCGGGTCAAGCGGCTGGTCCGGCTGGCCCTGCCGGAGGGGGTGGAGTACCGGACCGCCGACCACCTCACCGTGCTCCCGGCCAACGACCCGGAGCTGGTCGAGCGCGCCGCCAAGCTGTTCGGCGCCGAGCTCGACACGGTGCTCTCCGTCGTGGCGCACCGGCGCACCGGCCTGGCCGTGGACCGCCCGCTGACGGTGCGCGAACTGCTCACCCACCACGTCGAGTTGCAGGACCGCCCGACCGCCGGGCAGTGCGCCGTACTGGCCGGGATCAACCCCTGCCCGCCCGAGCAGGCCGCCCTGCGGGCGCTGCCCGCGGACGACCCGCGCACCCTGCTGGACCTGATCGAGGACCACTCGGCGCTGCGGGAGCGGCTGAGCTGGCCGGTGCTGCTGGAGCTGCTGCCGTCGATCCGGCCGCGGCACTACTCGATCTCCTCCTCGCCCGCCGGCGACGCGGGCCGGGTCGACCTGATGGTCTCGGTGCTGAGCGCGCCGGCCCGCTCGGGCCGGGGGACCTTCCGGGGCACCGGCTCCGGCTACCTCGACCGGGTGGCGGTCGGGGACACCGTGCGGGCCCGGGTGCAGCCGTGCCGGGAGGTGTTCCGGATCGGCCACGACACCCCGGTGATCATGATCGCGGCCGGTACCGGCCTGGCGCCCTTCCGCGGGGCCGTCGCCGATCGGTGCGCGCTCCTCGACGGCGGGGCGGAACTCGCCCCGGCGCTGCTGTACTTCGGCTGCGACGACCCGGAGGCGGACTACCTGCACCGGGCCGAACTGGAGGCGGCCCAGCGGACCGGCGCGGTCTCGATGCGGGCCGCGTTCAGCGAGCGGCCGGTGGACGGGCAGCGCTTCGTCCAGGACCGCATCGCCGTCGAGGCGGCGGAGGTCTGGGAGCTGCTCGCGGCCGGCGCCAAGGTGTACGCGTGCGGCGACGGCGCCCGGATGGCGCCGGGCGTGCGGGACGCGTTCCGGGCGCTCTACCGGCAGCGCACGCCCGGGGCGGACGAGCAGCAGGCGCGGGACTGGCTGCAGGGGCTGGTCGAGGGCGGCCGCTACGTCGAGGACGTGTACGCGGGCTGAAACGGGTCGTCCGCCCGCCGCGTGGTGCGGCGGGCGGACGGCTCCCGGGCCTGGTCCGGCGCGGGCCCTGGGAGTCAGTACACGTTCACCCGGTACTTGGCGAGCGCCGCGTTGACCGGCTGGTAGAAGGTCGTCCCGCCCACGGTGCAGTCGCCGCTGCCGCCGGAGGTGACGCCGAGCGCCTTGCCGCCCTCGTACAGCGGGCCGCCCGAGTCGCCGGGCTCGGCGCAGACGTCGGTCTGGATCAGGCCGCGGACGGTGTCGCCGCCGGTGTAGCGCACGGTGGCGTTGAGTCCGGTGACCGTGCCGGTGTGGGTGCCGCTGGTCGAGCCGGTGCGGGTGACCTGCTCGCCGACGTAGGCGTTCGGGGCGGAGGTGAAGCCGCCGGGGTGCTCCAGTGCGTTGTTGTCGTACCGGACCAGCGCGTAGTCGTGGTCCGGGAAGGTGGAGCTGACGGTCGGCCCGATCAGCGTGGTGTGGTCCTTGTCGGTGTACCAGGTGCCGGCGACGTTCCCGCAGTGGCCGGCGGTGAGGACGTAGTGGGTGCTCCCGCTCGACACGTTGAAACCGAGCGAGCAGCGGTACTTGTCGCCGTAAATGGCGTCGCCCGCGGCGAGCAGCGGGGTGAACGCCCCGGCGACGCGGTGGATGGTCAGGGTGTCGGCGGTGGGGCCGGCGGCGCGCATGAGCTTGGCGAGCCCGGCGGGGGACACGGTGCTGTCGGCGGTCACCACGACGCGGCCGGCGTCCTGGTCGACGTACCAGGCCGTCCCGTCGACCTCGGCGTTGAGGACGGCGTCGCTGACGGCCGCGAGCTGTTCGGCTGCGGCGGTGTGGGCGGTGTGGGCGGTGTGGGCGGGGACAGGGGCGGGGGCGGCTGTGGCGTCCGGCGCGGCGACCGCGGTGGCGGTCAGCAGGCCGAGGGTCACGGCGAGCAGCCGGCTGCGGCGCTTGGTGCCGGTGCGGGGGGTCCTGCGCATGGTCCTCACCGATCTCCTCCTGGGAGTGAGAGGCCCCTGAGGGGCTGGGGGCCGTGAGGCGCGGTCAGGAGATGGGCGGACACCTGCCGGTGCTGTCCGGAAGCACGGAGGATGATCTGCCCCTGACAGGCGCTGTCCGGAAGTATGAGGAAACGGACCGTTCGGTACAAGCTTCCTGACCAGGTGTCGGGGGACCCGCGCGTCACCGGTCGGCGGGAAACGCCGGAAGCATCCGAAGAAAGTGTTATCGCCCTGGGCGGTGGACGGTCTCCTGGGCATGGGAACGAACGCGCGACGCCGTGGCAGAGGTGCGCGGCCGGAACGCGGGGTTCGAGATGGGGCGCTCCGCGCGGAGATGAGGGTCTCCGGCCGCGTTCGTTCCCACGGCGCCCGGCCGGATCGTCCCGTCCGGCCGGGCGCCGCCCGGCGGTCCGCGCGCATTCCCCCACGGCGACGGACCGTCGGGTCCGCTCCGTCAGCTGCGGTCCAGCCGCCAGACCAACTCCTCGCCGGTTTCGGCCGGGGCGAGGGCCTCGGCGGGGCGACGTCGGTGCTCGGTGAAGCCGAGGCGGGCCGGGACGGCGGCGCTCGCGTGGTTGGCCGGGTCGTGCACGATCTCGACGAAGTCCACGCCGGGCAGCCGGAAGGCCTGCTCGGTCAGCGCCCCGGCGGTGCGAGTGGCGATCCCGCGGCCGGTCGCGGCGGGGTGCAGCCAGTAGCCGATCTCCCGGCCGTTCTCCGGGGTGTCGTCACGTCGGAACAGCCCGCAGGCGCCGACGATCGCGCCGTCCAGCAGGATCGCGTAGGTGAAGTCCTTGCCGCTCTCCCACAGCTCCGGCCGCTCGGCCAGGAACTCGGTGGTCTTCGCCAGGCTGTGCTCGGCGACCCACGGCATGAACGGCCGCAAGTGCTCCAGCGACTCCTCGATGACCCGGAAGAACTCGGGGAGGTCCGTCTCGCCGCGGAAACGGCGCAGCGTCACCTCACCCAACGGGATTTCCTGCTCTGCTAGCTCCATCTGTGGAGGATCGCCGTTACCCCGTCGCCCCGGCAACAGGATTACGGCGGACCTTCAGCCGGTGCAGCAGGGCGCCGACCGCGGCCACGACGGTGGCGATGACCAGCAGCGTCAGGTCGGCGAGGCCGTCCAGGGCGAGATCGAACCGGGGGTTGGCGGCCTGGTCGGTGAACTCCGGGTCCACCAGGCCGCCCGGGTCCTCGGTGACGCTGACCCGCTCGCCCGCGCTGTCGCCCGCCCCGCACCTCACGGACCCGCTGCGGCCCGGCGCGTCCTCGTAGCGCACCGCGCAGGAGTACGTGGTGGTCTTGCCGTGACTCACCCGGACGTCGGTGACCGTGCCGGGGTGGGCCACGCCGCGCATCGACAACACGGCGGCCTGCGCGGAGTTCACGCTGAGCAGCGGGACTCCGATCAGCGGCGCGAGCAGCAGTGCCAGCGCCACGAGCCGTAGGGGGCCGGACTGGCACAGACTCACCAGGGCGTAGAGCAGGCCGACCAGCCCGGTGATGACCAGCAACAGCGACGGGACCAGGAACCACAGGCCGAAGGCCCCCAACGCCCCGCCGAGCGGCAGCAGCACGGCGGCGGCCGGGATCCACAGGGCGGTCCGCAGCGGACGCTTCGGCCAGGGGACGTCGTTCCTCCCGCCCTGGCTGCCCCGGCCGGCGCGGCCGCTGCGGCCGCCGGGAGGTCTGGCCCCGGGGCCGGGCGGCGGTGTCTCGATTCGCGTCATGGCGGGAGATCCTGCCAGGTCAGGGGGTGGGCAGGAGGCGGCGGGGCGGGGTCCTTTGCCGGTCGGGGCGGCTTGTGAAGGCCGGCGGTGGGAGCGGTGGAGGTTGCCGGTGGCCGGTGTGCTCGCCCGCGCGGCGGGGTGGGGCGGCTGGCCTCGGCGTCAAGGGGGCACCGGCCCTCGCGAAAGGCGTTGTCGCGGCACGCTGCGACCGCCGACCGGCCTGTACGCGTCCTCGGGCTCAGGTCGCCGGCCTGGCCAGCGTTCGCAGGGCCCGCGCGGTGGGTGATCCGGGGTCGGCGGTGATCAGGACGACCTCCTGGTCATCCTCGGGCACGAGCAGGACGTCGCAGTTCAACCGCAGCGTGCCGGCTTCCGGGTGGTCCAGGGTCTTGGTGCGGTGCCCGGGGGCGTGGACCGGATGTGTCTGCCAGATCTGCCGGAACTCCTCGCTGCCGGCCTGCAGTTCACGCAGCAGGGCGGTCAGCCGCGGGTCGTGCGGGTAGCGGTCGGCGGACCGGCGCAGTCGCGCCACCACGATGTGCCCGAACTCCTCGGCGCCGGAACTCGCGTACATCCGCCCCCGGCCCAGGAAACGGCGCCGGGCCAGGTTCGTCGTCCCGCGTGCGAGGTCGCCGCCGAACAGTGCCTGGGCCAGGGGGTTCCAGGCGGCCACACCGTACGCCGCGTCAGTGACGATGGCAGCGGTCTCCGGCAGCCGCTCCAGCACCCGGGCGACGTGCGGGCGAACCCGCCGCACGGCGTTGCCGCCGGGCGGCGCGGTCGATCCCGCCAGCCGGAACAGGTGGCTGCGCTCGGCCGGCGTGAGACCCAGGACCTGGGCCAGCGCGTCCAGGATCCGGGCCGATGGCCGCGCTCCCCGGGCCTGCTCCAGCCGCGTGTAGTAGTCGACCGACATGTGGGCGAGCTCCGCCACCTCCTCGCGGCGCAGGCCCGGCGTGCGGCGGGCGGTGTTCGTCGTCGTCAGCCCCGCCTCGTGCGGACGCAGACCCGCCCGACGGTCCCGCAGAAAGCGGGCCAGTTCCTGCCGCGCCATGCCACCCCCTGGCCATGTGCCTGGTACGGACTGTCCCTGGCAGAGCGAGCGGCGCCAGAGGACCGTCGTGTCCATGAACGATCGCACAGCTCTCGTCACCGGTGCCAACAAGGGCATCGGCAAGCACATCGCCCGGCTGCTCGCAGCCGAGGGCCTCACCGTGTACGTGGGCGCCCGCGACCCGGGACGCGGACAGCGGGCCGTCGAGGAGATCGGTGCCGGCGCCCGGTCGCTGGTCCTCGACGTGACCGATCCCGACGGCATCGCACGAGCCGCGGCTCAGGTGGACCGCCTGGACGTGCTGGTCAACAACGCCGGGATCTCGCCGTCACTCGCCCCGCCGGCCGCCACCCGCGTCGAGGAGTTCCGGCGCACGTTCGAGACCAACGTGTTCGGGGTGGTGGCGGTGACCAATGCCGTCCTGCCGGCCCTGCGCCGGTCCCCGCACCCACGCATCGTCAACATCTCCAGCGGCACCGCGTCGCTGACCTGGAGCACGAACCCCAACCCCCAGTTCACCCCGGGAAGCGGTGGCGCCGCCGCCTACCGGTCGTCCAAGGCCGCCCTCAACGCCCTCACCGTCCTCTACGCCCAGACACTGGCCGAGGACGGTTTCAAGGTCAATGCGCTCGCCCCCGGCCTGCGGGCCACCGATCTCAACCCCCGGGCCGCCGCTGCCGGCGGTGACCCGGCCGAGGCCGCGCAGGGCGCCCTCCGCCTGGCCCTGCTGCCGGACGACGGGCCCACCGGAGGCTTCTTCTCCTGGGACGGAACGTCCGTGCCCTGGTGATCGGCGATCGGTGATCAGTCATGGGCTGCGCCGGGCGGCGAGGCCGGGCCTCCGTCGCAGGTGTTCCGCCTCGGATAGCGTCCGTCCCATGGAAAAGGGGAGTGCTGTGGGGCGGATGCGGGTGCTGCTGTTGGACGCGGCTCCGGGGGAGTTGCTCGATCGGGAACTGGGGCGTCTGGTCGGGCACGGTCTTGCCGTCACGCTGAACCTGCGGCGGGTGAGTGACCCGGCGGGTGTGACGGAAGCGTGGTCGGACCGGGTCGGGTTCACCGATGTCGATCCGTTCGACGAGTCGGCGCTGATCGGTGAGGTGGCTCGGGGCGGGCTCGGGTATCACGCGCTCAAGTCCCGGGCGGGCGTTCCGTTGGGGGCCGCGTTCCTCGCGGCGGCGACCGACCGGGCACTGGTCCATCGGCTCCGGGTGATCGGTCGGGCCGGTGCGGGCACCGACCATGTCGACCTGGTCGCCGCTGCCCGTCACGGTGTCACCGTCACCCACACGCCCGGCTCCAACGCCAACGCCGTCGCGGAATTCGCGCTGGCCCAGCTGCTGGCCCTGACCCGGAGTCTGGCGTCGTACAACGAAGCCTCGCACCAAGGACGTTGGAGCGCACCGACGGCTCCTGCGGTCGAGCTGTCGGAGCTGACCCTGGGCATCGTCGGGCTGGGGCGGATCGGCCTGGCGCTGGCCGAGCGCGCACGGGCCCTGGGCATGGACGTCCAGGGCTATGCGCGGCGCTCGACCCGGACGCCCGTCCGCAGGACGGCATCCCTCGAAGCCCTGCTCGCCACCAGCGACGTGGTGTCCCTGCACCTCCCGCTCACCCCGGACACCGAGGGGCTGATCGGCCCGGCCGGGCTGGCACTCATGCGGCCGGGATCGATCCTGCTGAACACCGCCCGGGGCGGCATCGTCGACGAACAGGCCCTGGCCGAGGCCCTGCGCGACCCGGCCCACCCGCTGGGGGCCGCCGCCGTCGACACCTTCGCCCACGAGCACGCCGCCTTCGCCTCGCCGCTCTTCGGCCTGCCCAACGCGCTGCTCACCCCGCACGTCGCCGGGATGACCGGAAGCGCCATGGCCGAGGCGGCCCTGCGCTGCGCGGACCACATCGCGGCGCTGCTCGCGGGGCGGCCGGACGGCGTCCCGGTGGTGACCTGACCGGACGGCGGCGACGTGTGGGGCGCGCTGCTCTCACGGCTCAGGTGATGCGGCTTCCGGCGGCCGGGCCTGGGCGGTGACGGCCCGCATCAGGGCCGCCGTCCGAGGGTCCGCCGGGAAGAAGGTCTCGATGGCGATCTCATCCAGGGTCACGTCCCGGGGCGAGCCGAAGACCGTCGTGGTGTAGAGCAGGGCGAGTTCGCCGTACTCGGTGGCCAGGCGCAGCGGGACCACCAGGTCACCGGCGGACCCGTCCGGGGCGGGCTCGCCCGCGTCCGCCGACAGGGCGGGGTAGGACTCCAACTCGGCCAGGAGCTCGGCCAGGCCCGCCGCCGAGGTGCGCTCCAGCTGGCGGCGGATACGGCGCAGCACGTGCGCCCGCCACTGGGCGAGGTTGCGGATGCGGCGGGCGAGGCCGTCGGGGTGCAGGGTCGCGCGCAGCACGTTGACCGGCGGTCGGGTCAGCTCCGGTGGTACGTCGGCGAGGAACAGTGCCATCGCCCGGTTCGCGGCGAGCATCTCCCAGCGGACGTTGACCGCGAGCGCCGGGTTGGGCTCGTGGCCGGTGAGGACGGCCTCCACGGCCGTGCGGGCGGCGCCCAGGTCGTCGAAGGCGCGTTCGGAGTGCACCGGAGCAAAGCCCGCGGCGAGGTAGAGGGAGTTGCGCTCGCGCAGGGGGACGTCGAGTTCGTCGCACAACCGCCGGATCATGTCCCGGCTCGGGTTGGCCCGCCCGGTCTCGATGCAGCTCAGATGCCGGGTGGACAGCTCGGCGGCGATCGACACGTCGAGCTGGGAGCGGTGCCGGCGCCGGCGCCAGCCGCGCAGCAACGCTCCGACCGGTTCGGCCGTGGTGGTGGTCATGGCGTCCAGGCTGCCCGGTGACGCGTGCGAGGGCAATGACCTCGGAGGTCATCGACGGGCAGCACGATTCGGCCGCACAGTCGTGAACCGCAAGCACGACCCGAACCACCGGACGAAGGGACACCGGCCATGACCGACACCGCAGTTGAGGACTTCGCGCAGTTCGACCGGTACGTGCGGTTCTGGAACACCGACGGCGAGGAACAGAGCCGGCTCGCGGACGCCGTCTTCACCGAGGGCGTCGAGTACCGCGCGATGGTCGGCGTGCTCAGCGGGGCGGAGGCGCTGATCGACCTCCGCCGGCAGTTCGTCGCCCACCTGGGTGCCGTCACGCTGCGCCTGCGCCGCACCCCCGAGGTGCACCACCAGCGGGCCAGGGTCGAGTGGGAGCTGCTGACCGGCGGGGGAGAGGGTGAGGGCACCTCCTTCGCCGAGGGGACGGATGTGGTCCAGCTGGACGAGGACGGTCGGATCAGCGCCGTCACCGTCTTCCTCGACCGTGCCCCCGAGGGCTTCGAGGCTGCTCCGCAGCACTAGGTCCGTGACGGCAGGACCTGCCAGGAAGGCTCCAGCGGCAGGACGTGCCCGGTCAGCGACTCGACGTCGGCCGGGACGTCCGCGCGGGCGCGCAGCGCGGGGAGTGCGTCGGCGGTGTAGGCAGCGTGGGCCTCGGCGGAGGTCCAGAGGGTGGTGACCAGGTAGCGGTCGGCGGCGAGGCGGGTGACGGTGCCCGCGAGCATGCCGCCGGCCGCTGCCATGCCGGGGGCCCAGACCTCGCGTTGGACCTCCAGGAAGTGGCCGGTACGGCCCGGGCGCAGCACGCAGTCGGCGGCGCGCAGCAGGGTGGCGTGCTTCAGGGCATTCGTGGGGAAGGGGGCCGAGCCCGGCATGGTGAGCGCCACCGGGCCGGCGGCCACCTGGATCGAGCTCCAACTGTTGTGCTGGGCCGCCTCGGTGGCGACCGCGTCATGACGTTCGCGCATGAAGCGGCCGTACGCCTCCTCGTCCGCCCAGAGGGCGAGCACGAGTGCCCGGCCGTCCGTGTGGGACCAGCCGCCCACCTGGCCGACCAGCCCCGTCTGGTCCGCGAGCGCCGCCCAGCGGCGCTGGCCGGCGGAGAAGGTCCCGTGTGCGCCTGGCCGCACCCGGCAGTCGATCCACTTGCCCCACATGTGGGCCATCATGCTGTGCCCGGGGGGAGGAGGATCAATCGGTCGGAGGTCGCCGGGGTGCTCCGTCCGGGGATGTAGGTGTGCCGGGCCGTGGAGAGGTCGGACGAACCGGCGAAGCCCCGTCGGCGGAGTGCGCCAACGGGGCCGTCGACGGGCCGTCGGGTGGGGGCCGCTAGCCCTGCTTGATCGCGGAGATGTCGAACTCCAGGACGACCTTGTCGCCGACCAGGACGCCGCCGCCCTCCAGTGCCGCGTTCCAGGTCACGCCGAAGTCCTTGCGGCTGATGGTCACCGAGCCCTCCAGGCCCACCCGCAGGTTGCCGTACGGGTCGACGGCGTTGCCGGTGTACTCGAAGTCGATGGTGACCGGGCGGGTGGTGTCCTTGATGGTGAGATCGCCGGTCACCCGGTACTCGGCATCGGAGCCTGGCTCGACGGAGGTGGTGCGGAAGGTGATGTCCGGGTAGTTGGGGGCGTCGAGGAAGTCGTTGGTGCGCAGGTGCTGGTCGCGTTGTTCGACTCCGGTGTCGATGCTCTCGGACTTGATCACCAGCTGGGCGGTCGAACGGGACGGGTCGCCGCCGTCCAGGTGGGCGGTGCCCTCGAACTGGTGGAACGCGCCGCGGACCTTGGTCACCATGGCGTGGCGTGCGACGAAGCCGATCCGGGTGTGGGCGGGGTCGAGGACGTAGTCCCCGGTGAGCTCGGGGAGCGAAACGGGCATGGTGTGCCTCCAAGGTGGTCCGGGTCCTGGCGGTGGTGCGCCCGGAGCGTTCCCGGACCACGCCGGGGCTTGCGCCTCCTCCGCCTGGCCAAGGCACGCTGCGGAGCGTCAGTGCAACCTGCCAGCCCGTCGCGCCACCACCTCGTGCGCCGCGCGGCACCCCCATGGCAAGTTAGCGCCAATGGGTGAAGGCAGGACCGGTCGAGGAAGGGCCGATGGCGGGTTCCTACGGAGTCCTGTCGCTGCCGCCCTGCCCGGTTCCGGGCGACTTTGGTTTCCGGCCGCCTGACCAGGCATGATCGGGGGCATGGTCGAACGAGTCATTGCAGCGTGTGACGGAGCAGCCAAGGGCAACCCGGGCCCGGCGGCCTGGGCCTACGTGGTCGCGGACAGCGCCGGGGCACCCCAGCGCTGGGAGGCCGGGCCGCTCGGGCACAGCACCAACAACATCGGCGAGCTGACGGCGCTTCAGGAGCTGCTGTCCGCCACCGACCCGGCCGTCCCGCTGGAGGTCCGGCTCGACAGCACCTACACCCGCGACTCGGTGACCAAGTGGCTCAAGGGCTGGAAGCGCAACGGCTGGAAGACGGCCGCGGGCAAGCCGGTGGCCAACCGCGAGCTGATCCAGCGGATCGACGAGCTCCTTGAGGGCCGGGACGTCACCTTCGTGTACGTCCCCGCCCACCAGGTGGACGGCGACCCGCTGAACGCCATCGCCGACAAGGCCGCCAGCGACGCCGCCCGCACCCAGCAGGCCGCCGCCGGGACCGCCGCCGACCTCCCGGTGCCCGACCCGGCCTCGGCCGTCAAGGCCCCCAAGGCCCGCAGCACCCGCCCCGCCGCCGCGAGCGGAACCGGGAGCACCGGCGGCACCATCAAGCGGACGGGCTCGCGCACCCTGAACGCCCGCTTCCCCGGCACCTGCCCGTGCAGCCGCCCGTACGCCAAGGGCGACAAGATCACCAAGGTGGGCAGTAGCTGGGGCCACCCGGAGTGCGCCGCCGCCCACGCCTGACCTGGGTCTTTTCGCGCCGTCGCCTGAGTACGGGTACTCAGGCGACGGCCCGGCCCGGCGGTGGACGATATCGGCCATGACGAAGCGCGGGACGAAGGACGGGCGGGGCCACCGCAAAGCCGTGGCGGTGGTCACGGCCGCAGGGATGCCGGCCCTCGGTGCGGTCGGGTACGACGCGGTGGTGGAGCTGCAGGAGGCCTGGGCGGGGCGGCCGTACCCCGTGGCCGATCCGGCCGCCGTCGCCAAGCACCTGGACGCCCGGACCCAGACCGTCTACGACGCCCTCGCCCTGCCGCCGGGCGCGGCGCTGGACCGCGAGCCCTGGGCCGGGGACGGGATCACGGCCCGGGTCTACGACGTCTGCCGTCCCCGGGGCATCTCCCACCTCCTGGAGAACATGAGCGACCGCGGAGCCGACGAGCCCCGCACGGCAACGCTCGACGCCGGCTTCATCCCCGAGCCCCACGGCCCCGGCGCAGCTGCGCGGCCACTGACCGCGATCGGCGCGTGACGGCGTGTGGACCTTTGAGTCCCCGGTCCGCCGCGCACCGTACAGGTCGGTGAGCGGGCCGGAAGGAAGGTGAGAGTGATGATCGTCTCCGAGACACCGGAGTTCCACGTCGGCGACCGGGTGTGGGTCTACCGCGACTCCTCCTACGGCACGGTCGAGAGCGCCGTGGTCGTGGACACCCCGGCCGACCGCAGCCTCCGCCTGAGGTTCGCCGACGGCCACCGCAACCACCTCCGGAGCGGCCGGGTGGAGCTGCACGCACCGTGCAGGGAAAGCGCGTTGACAGACCGTTAAGAACGGAGGTCGGTAGCCCGCCGACCGGTGGGACCGCTGTCATCATGAACATGATTCCGGCGGCGGCGCCGGAACCGATGGTGAGGAGCGGGTGTGGGGGAAGTCGGAACGGAGATCAACCAGCCGCGGCAGCAGCCGGTGGCGATGGCGGACGGACAGGTCGGCCTCAACGGTGCGATCGCGGCCGCGCTGACCCGGGCGGTGGGCTCGATGCCCGCCCTGTACGTCACGCTGGTGGTGGTCGGCGGGTGGATGGCGCTGGCGACCTGGGGGCCGCTGCACTCGGTCGACCCGTACCCCTTCGGCTTCCTGCTGTTCCTCGACAACGTGGTCCAACTGGTGCTCTGCCTGGCGATCCTGGTCGGCCAGCGAGTGCTCGGCCAGGCCGCCGACCGCCGGGCGGTGCAGACCTACGAGAACGCCGAGGCGATCTTCGCCCGGGTCGCCGACCTCCAGATGCACCTGGACCGGCACGATCAGGCGCTCGGCCGCGGGGTGAGCCTGTTGGAGACCAGCGGGCACCCGTGGATCCAGCGGCACCGGGTGCAGCCGCCGCCACAGGCGTTGGACCAGGTCACCGGGGTCAACGGGCGGATCGCGGCCTGGCTGACCGGGCGGCTGGGCAGCATGTGGGCGTTCTACCTCGCGGCCGTGACGCAGGTGGTCTGGATCGGCATGTCCCAGCTGGGGCTGCAGACCTTCGACCCGTACCCGTTCGCCTTCATGAGCTTCCTGTCCACCCTGGCCCAGCTGATCTTCATGATCGTGATCATGGTCGGCCAGGACGTGCTGGGAAAGGCCGGTGACCGCCGTGCCGAGCAGACCCTGCTGGACGCCGAGGCCGTCCTGCACGAGTGCGGCCGGATGAAGGCCCGGCTGGAGGCGCAGGGGAAGATCATCGAGAGCCTGGCCGACTACACCAGCGCCCAGGTCACCCGGCACCTGGCGCGGGCCATCCACCAGAGCCGGCTGACGGCGGCGGTCGAGGACGGCGAGGAGCCGGGCAGCCGGCCTGTCCTGCTGCCCTGGGAGGAGCTGCCCGAAGAGCTGAGGGCGGCCAACCGGCGCCAGGCCCGGCAGCTCGGCGAACGCCTCGCCACGGTCGGCTGCCTGATGGTGCCCACCTCCGAACAGGTGGCCTCCGACGCCGTCGGGGGCTTCGAGGACTTCACCGAGGAGGAGGCCGAGGTGCTGGCCCGGCTGGAGCACGAACACGAGCACCGCTACGGGACGGGCGCCGATTCGGAGGTGCCCGTCCCCGGCCAGCGGGACGGCCGGGCGGAGTTCCTGCCCTGGGAGGAGCTGTCCGACCGGGCCCGCGCCCGTACGGTGGAGTCGGTGCGCCGCATTCCCGCGATCCTGGCCGACGTCGGCTTCCAGGTGGTGCGGATCGGCCGCGTCGCGGACGGCGTCGGGGAGTTGGACTTCACCCCCGAGGACTGGGCGACCCTCGGCCGCGCCCTGATGGCCTCCGGCGTCCTGGTCGCCCTCGCCGAGGGCGTGGCCGATCCCGAGGAGATCATCGCGATCGTCAAGCTGCTGCGCGAGGCCAGCGGTACCCACCAGCGGCGGCTCATCCGTGAGCTCGCGGCGGCCTCCACCTTCGACACCGGGCTGCGCCCCGACACCCGGTACGACGAGTACCGGGGGCCGGCGCTGGAGACCATCCGGGACGCCACCCGAATCGTGGCCGAGCACGCGCCGGACGAACTCGCCGAGTACCGTGCCTTCCTGCTGCAGATCGCGACCGTCGTCGCCGACGCCAACGAGGAGGGCGGCATCCTCGGCCTGGGCGCGCGCACCCGGGTGCCCAACGAGCTCGCGGCCATGGATGCCGTCCGGGTGGCGAGCGACCTCGATGTGCCGGAGGCCGCGCGCGACAAGGTCGGCCTGCGCAAACGCGGTTGAACGGACGCGACCGGCCGACCGTGGAGGCGGTCGGCCGGTCGGTGCGTCAGGAGGGGATCGCCGTCAGGCGGATCACTTCTCCTGCGCCATGGACTTGATGTCCTCGAAGCTCATGCCGATCTTGTTGAAGGCACGGGCCTGGGCCTCCGGCACACCGAGCGCGGCCAGCTCCTTGAGCTGGGCGTCGGTCAGCGGAGCGGCATCGGTGCTGACCGGCGGGACGGCGCCCGACCCGGTCCGGTCACCGAGGTCGGAGCCCGTGCCGCCGGCGGCCAGCATGAAGAAGGTCTTCATGAGGTCCTCGGTGGTCATCTTGTTCGGCGCGGACGGGGCCTCGACCTTGGGGGCGTCCTGGGTGAAGGTCAGCTTCACCGGGAAGTTGACGCCCGGCTCGATCTTCTTCGCCAGCTGCGCCATGTCGAAGGTGGCCGAGGAGAGCGAGCCGTCCTTGAGGTAGAGGTCGGCGCCGACGTTCTTGTCCGGGACGCCGGTCGGGGCCTCGGTCGGGAACTTCTTGAACTGCTGGGGGAACTTGGTGGAGAGCGGCTTGAGGGCCTTGTACAGCTCGTCCACGGCCTGGCGGGCCGGGGCGCTCATCCAGATGTGCTCGGTGCCGTCCTTCGTGCCCTTGTCCTCGAAGGTGACCGTCCGGTTGAAGACGTCCTTCAGCGAGTCGAAGAGCTCCTTGCCGGCCTGCGGGTCGACCGAGGGCACCGCCTCCGGCTTGCCGCCCTTGGCGCCGTCGTCCTTCTTGGCCTCGTCGGCGAGCTCCTGAAGGTCGAACGACGTCCAGTTGCCGCTCAGCAGGCTCTTGGCGGGGGCCATGTCGGACGGGAGGTCCTTGGTGACGGCGTCGACCTCGGACGGGTCCTGACCGGTGAGCTTCAGCACGCTCTTCAGGTCGATCTGCAGGTACCCCTTGGCCTCGAGCTGGCGGTACTCGAGGAGCGGGGTGCCCTTCCTGTCGGCGATGCGGTAGGAGATCCGCACCGACTTGTCGAGTGTGATGTCCTTCTGGTCCTTGGTCGCCGCGTTCTTGAAGGCGTCGATGTCCTTGAGCGGCTTGTCGGCGGAGACCGCGACGGAGAGGGACAGTCCGGACAGGCCCTGGGCGCTCTTCTCGTCGGCCGCCTCGCCGGTGGCCTTGGTGAAGGCGACGATCTGCTCGGGGGTGGCGTCGACGGAGAGCGTGAAGCCGGCCGACTTGCCGTCACCGACCTTGTTGAAGGCCTTCGACACCTTCTGGGCGGCCGAGATCTGCTCGGCGGTGCCGCAGGCGGTGAGGCCCGTGGCGAGGACGGACGCGGTGACCGCGATGGGCAGCGCGCCGCGCGCGGCCTTGCGGATGGCGATGTTGATGGTGCAACTCCTGTGTGACAGGGCCTGATCGAACGGGGCCAGGCCGGTCCCTCCCCTGTGGCGAAGCGCGCCACAGCGCCTACACATGTGATCACATTATCAGCAAGGTGACACGCGATTTTTTGACCCGGCTTTTAACTGATCTGGCCGATAGCATGACCGAATGGCCGAAGTCCGACTTACACGCACTGGTCCCCGGCCGCTCACCCCGGTCTCGGCATCAGGACACACGACCGGCTCGTAGGTGATCGACTCAGTCCGTATCGACGCTGAGAAGGACTGCCTCCCCTCCGACGTCATGCAGGGACTCGGCGCCTCCGGCCGCTTCGAGGCAGGCGTTCGCGCGGCCGGACTCGGCTGGCTGGACCGACCCCGCAACCGACACCCCTCCCGCAGCGTCTATGCTCGTCGACCGTGCTCGTTCGATCACGGCGAGCCACACGGAGCTTCTTGGGGGAGAGCAGCCGATGCCCGATGCGGTGGGGTACACCGTCCAGCCCGACGCGCTGGAACACGTGACGACGGCACTCGACAACGTCGCAACCGACCTGACGTCGGCCAACCAGGCCTACACCGCGCAGACGCTCTACCAGTCCGCCGACTTCGGCGAGTTCGGTGTGGACCAGGCGTGGGCAGGCTTCGACACCAACTGGGACCAGGAACTGCACGTCACCCAGCGCGCCGTGACGGAACTGGTCCAGAAGATGTCGGCCACCAGCGCCAACTACCGCGCCGCGGAAACGAAGCTCGCCGCGTCGCTGACCCCGGCGCAGTCCCGATGAGCAAGGTCGCAGACCTGCAGAAGGCGCAGCAGGCCATCACTCACCCCGGCTCCGGTTTCTTCGTCGGCGCCGCACTGCTCAGCGCGATCGACAAGGCCCTGGCCGTGGCCGGGCCGACCGGAAACCCGGGCGTGATACGTGAGCGGGCCAAGGCGTACGCGGATACCGCCAAGGCCTATGCCAAGGCGTCCACCGACCTCGGGGAGGTCGCCGACAACCGGCTGCCGAACGCCTGGACCGGCTCGGTCGCCGAGAACGCCACCCAGTCCATCCGGGCGCTGGCGAACGAACTGGCCGTCTCCCAGAAGTCCTTGGAGCAGGCCGCCACCGAGCTGAACGCCTGGGCGGACAATCTGGAAGGGGCTCAGAGCACCGACGCGCAGGGCGTGACCGCCCTGGAGAACGTGCAGAAGTCACTCGCCCACGACGCCTTCGACACCGACAAGGCCCTCGCCGCCATCGAACCCGCCAACACTGCCGTGGGAACCAGGATCTCGGCCGCCCAGCGGGCGGAGAGCCGCGGCACCCACGCCGCGAGCATGCTCAACCAGCTCGCCGCCAGGGCCCGCACCGAGCGCGCCGGACAGGGGCCGATCGATCCTCTCGCAGCGCTGGTGCTGGCGAACGAGAAGGGGCCCGGCGGCGGTGCGGACGGCGACTACATCCTGACGGACAGCCAGCTCGACCGCGCCAAGCAGTTCATGTCCGTGATGAACGGCACCGACCAGCTCGCCTTCCAGAAGCTCCTGTCCGGCGCCAAGTCACCGGAGGAGGCCGCCTACCTCTGGAAGGCCCTGGCGGCCGGCCACTCGGTGGCCGACGTCCAGCAGTTCGCCGCGCTGATCCACCCCCACGGCGACGACCCGCGCTGGCTGTCCGAGCACCTGGTTCCGGCGCTCAGTACGGATCCCTTGCAGGAGGAGTCCACCACTCACGCGATAGAGCTGAACTACAAGGGCGCCCAGATCCTCGACGGTTACGACATCTACAGCCAGCGCAACGTCGGCGACTGCGTCGCCGCCTCCACGGTGGTCGCGAGTCTCAAACTCGACCCGGTGACGATGCTCCAGCTCACCACCGGCAACATGACCGACGTACCGGGAGCCGACTCGCCCGACTACTTCAAGCAGCGCCTCCAGCAGCTCTTCATCGGTCAGTACCAGCAGGGCCAGCTGGCCGACGGCAACCAGAAGGTCTACCCGGACAACGGCGGCGGGATCGGCCCGAAGGGCGGCACCTTCCTCGCCAACCAGAACCTCGGGAAGGCCACGGGCTCGACCTACGAGTACGTCAACCTGGACACCGACGACGACCGGCGCGCGGCCGTCACCCGGATCGAGAAGGCCCTGGACGAGGGCAAGCCGGTGCCGTTCTGCGCCTTCGACGAGGCAAGCAAGGCGGCCGGCAAGGACGGCGGCTACCACCAGATGGTGATCGTGGCCCGGGACGGCGACCGGCTGCAGGTGTACAACCCGTGGGGCCAGTCGGTGTGGGTGACTGAGGACCAGTTCATCCACAACCACCTGAACGACGGTGGCCTCACCGACACGGCGAACATCAACCGGCCCTACGGCGTGGAGCTGCCGCAATGACCAACATCCTCCCGGACGCCGAACTGATGACCGGCTACGACGTCGAGGCCGCCATCACCCGCGGCCTGCTGATCGACGGCGTCCCGCGCCGGGTGCTCTTCGGCGAGGCCGCGATCGCCGCCTCCTGCCAGGCCGAGGCCCTGCACATCGGCCCCGGCCCGCTGGGCGTCCTGGCCCAGTACGTCCGCGCCGGCGGCTTCTCCGGCGCGCTCGACCTGCCCGAGCCGGTGATCGGCCGGGAGCCGGGCGAGTTGGTCCGCGGCTGGCTGCGCGCGGCCGCGGCCGGCGGGGCGGACCTCCAGTGCGAGGTCCTGTTCGCCCGCTGGCTGGCCTCGGTCGCGCTACTGATCACCATGCGTCGCCGAGTCCGGGAAGAGGGCAAGTGATGCGCCGAACCATCATCACCACCGTGGTGGCACTCCTGGCCGTCGCCTTGCTGCTCGTCTCCTACCTCGACGGCTGGTGGTCCGACTCCGGCCCGGCCGGCACCACGGCCGCCACCGCCACCCGACCACAGGTGGAGGTGCCCCTCCCCGCCGAGGCGTGGAACGCCACCTCCCCGTACCCGCCCAGCACGGTGACCCTGGCGGTCGGACAGCAGCTCGGCGTCAGAACGACCGGGGGTGCCCGGCCGAAGAACTGGTACCTCGACTCGGCGGGCGACGGCAGCGTGCTGCGGCCCGGTCCGGACTTCGTCATCAGCCCCTGCCCCACGGACCCGCCCGCAGCAGGCTGCGGCTCCGAGTTCGACCTGACCTTCAGTGCCCTGGCGCCTGGAACCACCACACTGACGTGGTTGTTCGGCGAGGGGGGCTGCAGTGCCGGCGTACCGAAGTACGAGGGGGACAGGTGCGACATCTCCAAGAGTATCCAGGTCACCGTCCGCTGAACATCACAAGGAACCTCGATGGCCCCGGCCGCCCCGCACATCACCCCGTCTCCCCGAACCGCGAGGGCGGGAGCTGATGCGGCGCGCCCTCGCCGCTGTGACGGGTGATCCTGGCCGCCGCCGGCGAGCGGCTCGGCGTGCCCGGCGGGCTGGAGAGCATCACGGCCGTGACGTGGGAACTCGTTGCGGCGGGCGACGGTGCCGTACTCCGGCGCGGGCCGGACGTCATCATCATGCCCTGCCCGCAGGACACGATCGGCTGCGATGCCGGGGGCGACCAGACCTTCACTACCGCTCGCTGGGGGATCTGACCGCGCAGGACGTTGTGCTGTCCCGGATGGAAGGCTGGCACCCGGAGCTGCGCGCGCTGATCGAGCGGGCCGACCCGGACAACAGCACGCTGCTGTCCATCCGGGTGGTCAAGCCCGGTGAGCGCTGGGCGTCCGGCCCGCCGGGCGGGAGTGTGGCCGTCGGCGGGGTGCTCCTCAGCGTCGGGCCGGGCGGCCGCGGTGCCGGCGATCAGCACGGGCCGGAGGACCAGGGAGGTCAGGACGCCCCCGGCGCTGAAGCGGTGGCGAGTCCGTCGAACCGGTCGCGATCCTGCGGAACTTCCTGAGGCGGGCGAGGCGTCGTCGGATCGGTCGGTCAGCGGTTGACCGCCCGCATCCCGTCCTCGTCGTAGCGCTCGCCCGCCGCCTCGGGCAGCTCGGCGTCGATGCGGGCCAGGTCGTCCGCGGTGAGCTCGATGTCGACGGCGCCCGCGTTCTGCTCCAGGTAGGTGCGGCGCTTGGTGCCGGGGATCGGCACGAGGTCCTCGCCGCGGGCCAGGACCCAGGCGATCGCCAGCTGGGCCGGGGTGACGTCCTTCTCTGCGGCGATCTCCTTCACCTTCTCCGCGAGCTTGAGGTTGGCCGCCAGATTGGTTGTGGTGAAGCGCGGGTTGGTGCGGCGGAAGTCGTCCCGGTCCAGCTCGTCCGGGGAGCGGAAGCGGCCCGCGAGGAAGCCGCGGCCGAGCGGGGAGTACGACACGAAGCCGATGCCGAGTTCCCGGCAGGTGGGGAGCACCTCTGCCTCCACGTCCCGGCTCCAGAGCGAGTACTCGCTCTGGACGGCGGTGACCGGGTGGACGGCGTCGGCGCGGCGGATGGTCTCCGCGCTCGCCTCGCTCAGCCCGATGTACCGGACCTTGCCCTCGGCGACCAGTTCGCCGAGGGCGCCGACGGTCTCCTCGATGGGCACGTCCGGGTCGACCCGGTGCTGGTAGTACAGGTCGATGCGGTCGGTGCCGAGCCGCGCGAGTGAACCGTGGACGGAACTGCGGACGTGCGCGGCGGAACCGTCCTGGCGGCCCACCGTCGACATGTCGCCCGGAACGGCGCCGTCCATGCGGTAGTTGAACTTCGTGGCGACCACGTACTCGTCGCGGTGGCCCCGGACTGCCTCGCCGATCAGGGACTCGTTGGTGAGCGGTCCGTAGACCTGCGCCGTGTCGAGGAAGGTGATGCCGAGGTCCAGGGCGCGCCGGATGGTCGCGACGCCCTCGTCCTGGTCGGCCGTGCCGTAGAAGGCGGACATCCCCATGCAGCCGAGGCCGATGGCCGACACCTGGAGGTCCCGCAGACTGCGCTGTTGCATGTGGCGTGCCAGCCCTTCGTCTCGTTCTTCCCGTGGCCCGACGCCTTCCGACGCCCCGGTCCGGGCGACCGGTCGGCCCCGTCTCCTCGGAGAGGACCCTACGGTGCTGGGGTCCTCCGGAGGCGGACCGGCACGGCCGGATGCGGGCACCCATGCAGGATGGGCCCACAGGTGTGGCCCTCCCCGACGCTTCCAGAGGTCAGGGCGCGCACGGGAAGGCCGGCCCGTTTCGCCGCTGGTCAGGTAGTGCGCCAGAGTGTTCCGCCGATCTGGCTCCGGGCGGCTCGGATGATGTTCTCGCTCGGCAGCGGACCGGCCGCCGGCACCCTGCGCACCCTGGCCCGATGCCAGGCAGGTCGAGGAGCTGCTGCCGAACGCCGAGGCCTGATCCGCGGCTGCCGGTGAACGCCCTCTGACCCGAGGCGCACCGGGTGGTTCGAATGCCGACTCAACCCCGTCGGGCTCCGGCCCCGGGGGGCGTCGTCGTTCCCGTGCACGGTGGTGTTCGAAGTGTCATCACCACCTGCTAACCTCAGCCGATTTCCCGCCGCGCAGAGGCGGCGGACACGACGGGGTAAGAGGAACAGACAACATGGCAATTCTCCGGGCGAAGCAGAAAGCCCAGGTCATCGAGAAGCTCTCGCAGGTGGCGCCTCCTGGGGAGACCTTCATCGCCTGCGTACACGCGGAGAGCGGCCCGAGCCCGTGGCTCAACGGTGTCTTCGGTGAGATCCCGCTGCTCGGCCTGATCATCGTGCTGACCCGCCGGTACTACTTCCTGACGCTCACCAACACCCACGTGGTGGTCAACGCGGCCAACCGCTGGACCAACCGCCCCGGCGACGTCGTCGCGGCCTTCCCGCGCAACGCCTTCCCGGTCACCCGGGTCAAGCGGGCCAGCATCTGGAGCTCGATGTACCTCCAGATGCCGGGCAACGCCAAGCCGATGCGCCTGAACATCCACCGCATCTGGCGCGCCGAGATGGACCAGCTGAGCGCGGCCTTCCCGCCCGGGTCGATCGACCCGTCCTCGCAGCCGTTTGACACGCCGCAGGGCCGGCCGTACCCGATGCCGGGTCAGCCGATGGCCGGCCAGCCCATGCCGGGTCAGCCGATGCCGGGTCAGCCGGTGATCCCGCAGCAGCAGGGCTACGCGGCGCCGCAGCAGCCGTACCCGCCGCAGGGCCAGCCCTACCCGCCGCAGCAGCCGTACCCGCAGCCGCCGGCCAACCCCTACCCGGCCCCGCAGGGCTACCCGGCGCCGCAGGGGCAGCCGTACCCGCCGCAGCCGGGCGGCCAGGTGCCGCCGCAGGGCCAGCCCTACCCGCCGCAGGTCCCGAACGTGCCCTACCCGGGCCAGCCGGGCCAGCAGGGCTACCCGGGCCAGCGCTGACCCGGGCCTGAGTCGAACGCGTCGCGGCCCCGATCCCCTCCCCGGGGGTCGGGGCCGCGGCGCTGTGCGGCCGCCACCGGGCTCGACGCGCCGGGAGGGGCGGACTCTGCCAGGCTGAAAGGGCAGCTACCTCGATCGAGGAGGCGCGCACCGATGTCAGCGCAGAACCCGGGGCCGTCCGGACGACGGGCCCGCCTCGCGGCGCTCCGGGCAGCGGAGGTCCGTCGCGAGCGGCGTCGGCGATGGCTGGTGGCCGGAGTGATCGTCCTGGTGCTGGCCGTCGTGGTGGGCGGGATAGCCGTCGTGATCGCCACGAACCAGGGCTCGTCCCCGCCCTCCGGGGTCCCGGCGCACCCGCGGACCACCGCCGAGGGCCGGACCACCCCGCCGCCCTGGGACGCCCCCGCCGACGTCGCGGCAGCCGTGAAGGCGGCCGGCCTGCCGATGCTCGGCGCCGAGGGTACGGCCCTGCACATCCACGCGCACCTCGACGTGTACGCCGGCGGCCAGCCCGTGACGGTGCCCGCGCTGGTCGGCATCGACGAGAGCGCGCAGCGCATCAGCCCGCTGCACACCCACGACACCACCGGCGTCATCCACGTCGAGTCGCCGGTGAACGCCGACTTCACCCTGGGCCAGTTCCTGACCGAGTGGCAGGTCTCCGCCTCCGCCGACCACCTCGGCGGGCTGCGCACCGACGCCACCCACACGCTGACCGCGTACGTCGACGGCAAGGCGGTGAGCGGCGACCCGGCAGCGATCCAGCTGCACGCCCACGACGAGATCGCCCTGGTGTACGGCACGGCCGCCGAGAACGCCTCCGTCACCGTGCCAGGAAGCTACAACTGGCCGGCCGGCCTCTGAACCACGGCTTCGCGGCCCCTGGGTGCGGTGAGGTCCTTGGTCAGGAAGACCCGACTGGTGCCCGGCGGATCGCATGGGACCTCGCCGAGCGTCGTCCACCCGTGCTTCCGGTAGAAGCCGGGCGCCTGGAAGCTGATCGTGTAGAGCACGGCCGAGCGGCAGCCGCGCGCCCGCGCCTCCTCCTCGGCCCGTCGCAGGATCTCGCCGCCCAGCCCGTTCCCCCGCAGCTCGGGCGGCAGGAAGAACAGGTCGACGAAGAACAGCCCGAGCGAGGTGCGCCCGGTCAGTCCGCCGAGCACCCGGTGCGTGCCGGGCTCGCGGACCAGGACGGCGAGCGGCCGGCGGTCGTCGACTCCGCTGCGCTCGACGTTGAAGCGGTCCAGCGCGTCGGAGACCAGTGCGAGGGCCGCGGCCGCGGGGGCGTCGGTGACGACCAGGTCGGGCCGCGGCGATCGAGCGGTGGTCGGGTGGGTTGTGGTCATGGCTCCTCCGGTGCGCGGGCACGGTCGGCCCGGTGCGCCCGGGAACGCTACGGCGGGGACGCTTCGGCGGGCGTCGAAGCGTCCCCGGCGACAATCGAGGACATGGACGACCGATCCGCAGACCAGGACGTGGGCGTGGACCTGCCCGCCGTGGCCCGGCTGCTCGCCGACGGCACCCGGGCGGCCTTCTGCCTGGCGCTGCTCGACGGCCGGGCCTGGACGGCCAACGAACTCGCCCGCTACGCGGGGGTCGCGCCCTCGACCGCGACCTCGCACCTGAACCTGCTGGTCGGCGGCGGGCTCCTGGCCGAGGAGCGGCACGGCCGCCACCGCTACCTCCGGCTGGCCGACCGCAGGGTGGTCGCGCTGGTCGAGAGCCTCGCCGAACTCGCCCCGCGGCGGGTCGTCCGACCGCGCACGCTCGCCGGTTCCGGTAGGCAGCAGGCGCTGGCCCGGGCACGCCTCTGCTACGACCACCTGGCGGGCGCCCTCGGGCTGGCGGTCACCGACGCGATGGTCGGGCGCGGCCTGCTGGACTGGGGCCCGGAGCCGGGCCTGACCGCGGCCGGCCGGGTCTGGCTGACCGAGCTCGGCATCACGCTGCCGAGCGGCTCGCGCCGCCCGCCGGTGCGCGCCTGCCTGGACTGGACCGAGCGCCGCCCGCACCTCGGCGGCGCGGTGGGCGCGGCGCTCTGCGACCACGCGCTGACCGCCGGTTGGCTCACCCGGATCGGCACCACCCGCGCCCTCGCCGTGACCCCGGCCGGCCGGCGGGCCTGGCAGCACCTCCTCGGTCTGCCGCCCGCCGACCTGTGAGAAGCCCTCCGGGCCTCAGGCCAGCTCGCGCATCCGGCGGACCGGGCCGGCCAGCAGGACGGCGGGGCTGAGCACGCTGCTCAGCGCGAACAGCAGCAGCGCCGTACGCGGTCCCCAGGCCGCGGCGGCGGCGCCGGCGGCGAGGGCGCCGACCGGGATCGCGCCCCAGGAGACGAAGCGGACCGTGGCCATCACCCGGGACAGCAGCTCCGGCGGGGTCTGGGTCTGGCGGTGGGTGCGGGTCACGATGCTGAAGACCACGACCCCCGCCGAGAACCCGGCGTTGCCGACGCCGAAGACCAGCGCGCCCCAGCCGGATCCGGCCGCCGGGAGCAGCAGGACGAAGCCGGTGGCGACCGCCGCCGCCCAGCAGACCGCGCGGCCGCTGCCGATCCGGGCGACCAGGCGGGGCGTGGCGGCGGCGCCGAGCAGGCTGCCGAGGCCGCCGGTGGCCATCAGGGCGCCGACGGCGGCGGCCGGCGCGCCCAGGGTGCGGACCAGGAACACCGGGGTGAGGGCCATCAACGCGCCGCAGACGAAGTTCACCGCGGTGGCGCCGGCGACACAGGGCCTGATCACCGGGTGCCGGGTGACGAACCGCCAGCCCTCGCGGATCTGCTCGCGCATGCCGGCACCGCCCGTCGGTCCGGCGGCCGGCTGTTCGGCCCGCGGCAGGCTGCCCAGCAGCGCCGCCGAGGCCAGGTAGCTGACCGAGTCCAGCAGCATCGACGCGGCGCCGCCGAGCAGCTGCACCAGGACGCCGCCCAGCGAGGGCCCGGCCAGGTCGGTGGCCGCGATGCTGCCGGAGACCAGGCTGTTGCGGGAGGTCAGCTGCTCCTTGGGGACGACGGTGGGCAGGAAGGTGGAGTTTCCCACGTCGAAGACCACGCTCGCGAAGCCGATCACCAGTGCCACCACCACGAGCTGGGGCAGCCCCAGCACCCCGAACGCCGCGGCCACCGGCACCGAGGCCACGGCGACGCCGCGGATCAGGTCCATCGCGACCTGGGTGCCGCGCAGCGGCAGCCGCCGGACCAGCACGCCGGCCGGCAGTCCGATCAGCAGCCAGGCGACGTAGGCGGCGCCCGTGATCAGGCCGACCTCGAACGCCGAGGCGTGCAGGGTGACCACGGCGATCAGCGGCAGGGCCACCGTCGTCACCTGGTCCCCGAGCCGGCTGACCGTCGAGGCGGTCCAGTAGCGCCAGAACGCTCCCGCCCCGCCACCCGGGCGCCGCCCGCCGGGCCGTACCGAGTCCGCTGTTCTCGTCGCGTTCGCCGTCTCCGTCGCCACGTCGGCCCCTTTGCTGTCACCGGCCCACGACCGAGTGAGTTCCTTTTGGGAACTCACTATAATGGGTGATCATGCGGCACACGGAAGCGGCTGACCCCGACTGCGCGATCTCCCAGGCCCTGAGCGTGGTGGGGGACACCTGGACCCTGCTCCTGATCAGGGACGTCGCCGGCGGCACCCACCACTTCGACGCACTGCAGAGCGGGCTCGGCATCAGCCGGAAGGTGCTCACCGAGCGGCTCAAGGCGCTGGTCGCCGACGGCGTGCTGGAGAAGCGGCTCTACCACCCGCACCCGCCGCGCTACGAGTACCACCTGACGGACACCGGGCGCGGCCTGCTGCCGGTGCTGGTCGCCCTGCAGGACTGGGGCGGGCGGTACATCCTGGGCGACGGCTCGCTCTCCGGCACCAGCACCGCCGACTCCGCCGAGACCCGCCGGGTCATGGCGCTCACCGGCCACCGGCTGCCCGCCCTGGAGCTCGCCGCCGCCTCCGGCGGGTGGGTCGACCCGGTCGCCGCGGACCGTGCCTGGACGGTGCTGTACTGCTTCCCCGGGGCCTTCGCGCCGGGCGTCATGGGCCACCCGCCCGGCTGGGGCGAGATCCCGGGCGCGGCCGGCTGCACCCTGGAGTCCTGCACCTACCGGGACCGGATGGGCGAGTTCGCTGCCCGCGACGCCGCCGTCTACGGCGTCAGCACCCAGCGCCCGGACCAGCTGGCGGCGTTCGCCGAGCACGCGCGGATCCCGTTCCCGCTGCTGTCGGACGCCGGGCTGGAGCTGGCCGGTTCCCTCCGGCTGCCCACCTTCCGGGCCTCGGGCGTCGACCGGCTCAAGCGGCTCACCCTGGTCCTGGACGCCACCCGCACCGTGCGGGCCGTGCTCTACCCCGTCACCGACCCGGCCGGCTCGGTCGAGGACGCCCTCGCCCTGCTCGACGGCCTGGCCGCCGAATGACGGCGGGTGCGCCCCCGGCCCGGCCGGCGACGCACCCGATCACCACTGCTCAGTTCGACCAGGAGCCACGGCTCATCGGCGTGCGGCGACGACGAGGACGGTGGCGACGATGAGGACGACGGCGAGCAGGACGCCCGCCACCTGGGGCGTGATCCGGTCCCGAACCTGCTTGCGCGGCTGGACGCGCTCGACGCCGGGCGTGCTCGACTCCCACCAGTCGAGCACCCGTTGGAAGTTCGTCTGGAACTCCTCGATCGGGTACAGCGTGCTGGTCTGGAGGCCCGGCAGCGAGCGACGGCGCCCGTTCACCAGGAAGATCCGAGCCGCGTAGGAGCGGGTGCCGTTGCCCTTGGTCTCCCGGACGTCGATCCACCGGATCTCCTGCCAGGGGTAGGTGCGGCCGCTCCCGATGCCCCAGCAGACGGTGATGCCGTCGGCCCCGACCCTGCTCCAGGAACGCCAGGCCACGACGAAGGCCGGGAGGGCCAGCGCGAGGGTGCCGCCGCTTGTCCAGAACATCGCCGCCACACCGAGCTTCAGGACGGTGACGCCTTCCAGGGCGGCCAGCGCGAGGAGCACCACCGACAAATGCGACCAGGAGGGCCGGAACATGTCCTTCCCCCGGAACACCAGTTCGTTCACGGCGTGCACATTAGCCCCCGTGCGCTCGGCCTGAACAGATGGTTCCAGGCATTCTTCACAGCGGGTGGTGTCACGGTGGATCGGACCGTGTGACAGCAGCCCCGGTCGGCCGGGAGTCCGGGCTCCGGCCCGTTACTTGCCGCCTTTGCGGCCGCCCCGCGTGCCCTTGCCCCGCAGGGCGCGGTGCGCGGCGCCGAAGGTGAGCGCGGCCCACAGGACGGCGACGACGCCCGTGACGTAGACACCGATGCCGCGGAAGGAGAGGTCCTCGTCCCGGGTGGCGGGCGGGGCCCAGCCGGCCGGGTCGACCAGGACGGTCGCGGTGGTGCCGACGGAGCCGCCCGAGCAGCCGATGCCGCCGATCGTGCCGTGCGGCAGGGGCTGGTGGTCCTCGCGTCGGATGTCGCAGGTCCAGCTCACCTTGCCCATCTTGTCCTTGCCGCTGTGGGCCGAGGTGACGACCACCCTGGTCTCCACCCCGCGCTGGGCGATCAGCTGCGCGCGGATCGCGGAGGTGGGGAGCACCAGCAGCAGTACACCCAGCAGAACGGCCGGCCAGACCACCCACCCGGTGCTCCGGATCAGCATCAGCCCCACCACGGAGGCCATCAGGACCAGGATCGCGAGGACGGTGCAGGCGACCTGGTGGTCCGGGTTGGTGGCGAGTGCGAGCAGCCCGACGATCAGCAGCGGTGCGAGCACCCCGACCAGGACCGCCGTCCGGCGCACCGTGCGCGGCGCGAGCGCAGCGTCCTTGCCCGGGCGCTTGCGGACGGGCTTCGCCGGCCGGGAGGCGCCCGCGGCGAGCGGCCTCTTCTGCTTCTTGTTCCGGCCCTTGGTCATGGTGTCCCCGATCGGTGGTGCGTTTTCGTGCCCGCGACAGTGTGACGGCAGCCCCGGACCGCCGGAAGGCCGGGGTGCGGCAGGGCCCGCGACGGCCTGACGCCTTCTGGTCAACTCCCTTGCGTGCTCGGTACATTGATTGGCGTGTGGCTGGTGGACCTGTTCCTCCTGGCCGGGGCGGTGATCCTGGCCTGCCTCTGCGCGCTGTTCGTCTCGGCGGCCCGGACCGACCTGGCGCTGCGCCGGGAGGGTGTGTGCGCGGTCGGCCGAGTGCGGAAGGTGCGGATGTACACCACCTCCGAGGGCTACGACCGCTGGCGGGCGACGATCGAGTACGGTCTGCCGGACGGGCGGACCGCCGAGCTGGTGCGCTCCGACGAACGCCCCGAGGGCGGCTGCTACCAGGAGGGGGACGAGGTGACCGTCCGGTACCACCCCGCCCGGCCGGGGCGCGGCACGGCCGTCCACCCGGAGCACCGCCTCCCGCCGCCCCCGGGGCCGCGGGCGCTGGCGCTGCTCGCGGTGGTCTGCGCGGCGGGGGCGGCGGGCCTGGTCGTGCTGATGTTCTGACACTCGGCCGCCCGCACGCCTGCTCAGTTCCGCCCCAGCGCCGCCTGCTCCAGGTCGAGGTCGCGTTGGAGCGCCCGCAGCGTGGTGTCGCTGATCCGGTGCTCCCCGTAGAGGAGGTGCAGCCGGGTGTTCTGCACCGCGATGACCTCGTGCCGGAGCTGGCGGTAGGCGTCGGCGGCGGTGGTGCCGTCGGGGGCCTCGGGGGTGCGGTCGAGCCGGGCGGTCAGGGCGCGGCGCACCCGGTCGACGGCGGTCTCCGGGACGGCCTCCAGCTCGGCGAGGCCGTCGACGTGGTCGAGGGCGGCGCGGTTGAGCTCGTCGCGGGCGTCCTCCTCCTCGCGCGCGGTGTGCTCGGGTTCGAGGGCGAGCCCGGAGCGGTTGACCACGGCGGCGAGGGTCAGGCCCTGGACGACCAGGGTGAGCACGACGTTGGAGACGGTGAGTACCAGGACCAGCGGCCGTCCGGCGAGCCGGTCGCCGCCCTCGGTGAGCAGCGGGATGGACAGCGCGGCGGCCAGCGGCATGACGCCCCGGGTGCCCGCCCAGGTGACAACCCCGGCGACGCGCCAGGACAGCCGCCCCCGGCTGGGTTTGACGGCGCGGGTGAGCGGCAGGGTCCACAGCACCCGCACGGCGATCAGCACCGCGGCGATGGCTATCGACTGCAGTGGCCACCAGCCGGTGCCGGCCGGCAGCTCCCGGACCAGGGTGGGCAGTTCCAGGCCGACGACGGAGAAGACGACGCTCTCCAGCAGGAACACCACCACCGCGTACACGGCGTGCAGTTGGAGCCGGATGTTCGCGTCGGTCAGCCGGTGGCCGGAGCGGCCGAGCAGCACCCCGGCGACCACCACCGAGGTGACGCCCGAGGTGTGCGCGGACTCCGCCAGCACATACGCCGCGTACGGGGTGACCAGCGCTATCACCGTCTCCAGCACCGGGTCGGTGGTGCGGCGGCGCAGCAGCCAGACCAGTCCGGCGACGGCCGCGCCGAGCAGGCTGCCGCCCCCGCCGAGCAGCAGCAGCTCGCCGCCCGCGGCGGGCAGGTCGACCGTCCCGCCGACCGCCACCGCGACGCCGACGGCGACCTTGAACAGCACCAGCGAGGTGGCGTCGTTGAACAGGCTCTCCGCCTGCACCAGCACCTGGACCCGCCCGGGCAGGGCGAGTCGCCGGCCGAGCGCGGTGACCGCCACCGGGTCGGTGCTGGAGAGCACGGCGCCGAGCACGAAGGCCATCGCGGGCGGCAGCCCGGCGACGGAGACGGCCGCGAAGCCGACGGCGGCGGCGGAGGCGAAGACCAGGCCGAAGGAGAGGATGGTGACCGGTCGCCACACCGTCCGCAGGTCGCGCAGCGACAGTTCCTCGGCGGAGGAGTAGAGCAGCGGCGGCAGTACCACCATGCCGATGATCTGCGGCGGTACGTGCAGCGCGGGCACCCCGGGGATCAGCGCGACGCCGAGTCCGGCCAGCACCAGCAGTGAGGGCGCGGGCACCCGCCATCGCCGGGCGAAGGTGGCCACGCTGGTGGCCAGGACGACCAGGACGAGAACGATCCCCACGGCGTGCATCTGCAGAAACGACCCATCGCAACACCGGGGTCGCCGAAGCCCGATCGCCGCGGTCATCCCCCGAGCCGACCAGACTTCCCGGCACACCGGGGGTCATCTTATCGGCTTCTTTGCTCGTCGGGCTCTTCTCGCCGTTCGGGAGGGCGCGCGGTGGCGAAGGCCCGCTGACCGGTCGTCACAGGCTGCCCCGAGCCGCGCCGCACCGAGCTCTCCGACCGCTACCCGCTCGCCGCGCGCCGATCTCCCGGATGCCCGAGGACGCGGCGGTGTGGGGCGCATCACAGCCCCGGGGGCCGTTCGGCCTCTTACGATCGTGATCGCGGACGCCGGAGTCCTGCGGCGCCCGCCCGGCACCCCGCGATCCGCCCGAGGAGAAGCGCACCTTGACCGCCCCCACCGCCGCGCCCGACAGCTACTACCAGCGCACCGGCGAGCACAGCTACAAGCCGACCGTTCACGCGCAGGGGGCCTGGCACCCCGACGAGCAGCACTTCAGCCCGGTGGGCGGCCTGATCGCCCACGCCATCGACCGCTACCGGGCAGGCCGCCCCGCCGATGGCCTGGCGCTGGCCCGGATCAGCTACGACATACTCGGCCTGATCGCCCTGGACGAGTTCGAGATCACGGTGGAGACCGTCCGGCCGGGCCGCACCATCGAGCTGGTGGAGGCGGTGGCCAGCGTCGGCGGCCGCGCGGTGGTCCGGGCCCGGGCCTGGTTCCTGGCCGAGCTGGACACCACCGCCGTCGCCGGGACCCACGACGAACGGTTGCCTGAGCCGGAGGAGTTCGAGCCCTGGGCGATGAGCGGGCGGTGGGGCGGCGGCTACATCGCCTCGATCGACGTCCGGCGCCGCTCCACCGCCCCCGGCCGCGCCGCCGCCTGGATCTCCACCCCGCTGGAGCTGGTCGCGGGGGAGCCGAGCAGCCCGCACGCCTCCTTCATCGCCCTGGTGGACACCGCCAACGGCATCGCCGTCCGCCAGGAGCCCACCGAGTGGATGTTCCCCAACACCGATCTGACGATCCACTTCCACCGCCGCCCCGAGGGCCGCTGGACCGGCCTGGACACCAGCGTCACCTTCGGCCCGGCCGGACACGGCGTCACCAGCACCGTGCTGCACGACGTCCACGGCCCGCTCGGCCGCGCCGAGCAGATCCTCACCGTGCGGCCGCTGAACGGCAGTTGACCCGAGAGGCTGCGCCCCTCGGCGGCGCCACCCCCGTCCGAGGGGCGGCGCCGCCGCCGAGGCGTGCGGTCAGCGGTGTGGGCTCAGCGGAGCGGGCTCAGCCCGGCAGCGAGTCCATGAAGGAGCTGACCGAGAAGACCGCCTTGCCGGGACCGGCCGGACCGTAGCCGGGCGGGGAGGAGAGGCCGAATTCCTCCAGGGTGGCCCGGTAGGTCTGCAGCAGCCGGATGTGGTACTCCAGCGGTGCGCCCTGCGGGTTGGCCTTGCCGAGCGGGGTGGTGGGCTCGGGGCACCAGGTGGTGAAACGTGGGACGACGCCGTGCGACATGAAGAAGCGCAGGCCCTCCCGGGTGGAGGCGATCGCCTCGTCGACGGTGGTGAAGCCGAAGGGTTCGGCCATCTCCACGCCCGCCACGAAGTTGGGGATCACGTTCTCCGCACCGAACACCTCGGTGGAGTCGAGGATCCGGCGGTGCCACTCGTCCCGGCCGACGTAGCGCTCCTTGCCGGGGCAGTAGAGCTCGAACAGCCGCTTGTCCCACACCTCGAAGTTGGGGTGGTAGATCCGCACGCCGTAGTCGTGGAAGCGCTGGACGTCGTCGCGCGGCAGCGCCTGGGCGACCACCTTGCCGATCCAGCGGCCGGGGAAGCGCTCCTCGATGGCCTTGGCGTACTGCCCGTAGAAGTCGGCCTCGTCCCGGCCGCCGACCTGTGAGGTGATCGCGCCGCCGGTGAGGGTGTAGGCCTGGGAGGCGCGGGCGGTGTCGTACCGGTCGATCAGCTCCAGCGCCTCCAGCACCTCCTCGACCGGCTTGACCCCGGTGTACGGGCGGCCGGCGGCCTTGTGCTGGCGCCAGTTGTGGTTGATGTCGCAGTACTGGCACTCCTCCTTGGCGCCGAAGTACTGGCAGACCCGGAACACCGTGAGGTAGATCAGGTAACCCCACTGGATGGTCGGGGCGACCTCCATCACCGACTTCCCGTTGGCCAGGGTGTGCCGGTAGTAGTCGGGCATGGGCGGCAGGCCGACGTCGGCGATCCGCGTGCCGTCCAGGTAGAGGCCGAGCGTGCCGTCCTCGCCCGCGCCGACCCGGTAGGGCGAGTCCGGGTTGACCCGCACCGACACCACCGTGCGGCGCAGCCCGTACGGCCCGCCGGTCAGCACGACCTCCTCCGGCGGCCGGTTCAGCGCGGCCGCGCCGAGCTCGGGCAGGGTGCGGTGGTCGAAGGAGAAGATGAAGTACGACTTCGGCTTGACCTCGCCGCCCCCGTCGGCGCCGGAGCTGCCGCTCAGGGCCGACTCGTCGAAGGCCATGCCGCCGCGCAGCAGATCCTCCTTGATCACCGCCTCCCGGGGCACGTCGGGGAAGCGCTCCATGAGGTCCTCGACGAGTTCGGTGCGGCTGCGGGCCTGGCTCTCCATGCGTTGGTCTTCCTTCCTGGCCCCGTTCCTCCACGGCGCCTCGCCCATTCTTCTCCCTCTTACGCGAGTGGTCGTGACCGGCCGGGCCGAGGAAGATCGACTCGTCCATGCTGCGGGCCCGGGCGACGCTCCGCCTCGGCCTGCGGTCCCATCGGGTACCGGCCGGGGGACGTAGGACGCGCGGCGGGCGGGCGGGCGGGTCGGAGGTGGCGGGCCCTGGTCAGCCGGTGGGGCCGAGCCCGGTCCACTCGGCGAGGAGGCCCGACGCACGCCGAGCCGGGGCGGCGGCGGTGGGTCGGTTGACGGCGGCGCGCCGGAGTGTGGGGCGGACCAATTCATGACGAGGGCGGGTTTCAAACGTCGTACGCAGGAACGTTCACCTTTTCGGGTGTAGAAGATCGTCCGTTGCGTTTCGAAACACGCCTCCGCGCCTACGGTTGGGAAGCGAGCGAGACGGGGCCCGCGGCGTGGAGTTCCCCCCTTCGCGGCGGGGAGATGACGACCCGTCATATCGCGCGACCTTTCTTGGAGGAGGCTCCATGCCCCTGCGTACCAAACCGGACTCACCACCCGCGGACGCCCTCGTTCCGGTGGTGGGCGCATGAACACCACCGCCATCGAGAGGATCCTGCGCGGGCCCAGTGGACTGGGCACCTCCGGGCTGCAGTTGAGGCCGCAGGCCCCGGCTGTGGAGGTTCCGGCGCCCGAGGCCCCGGCGGCGGCTCCGGCGTCCGAGGCCGCGATCCCCGACGTCCAGGCGCCGTCCGTCCCGGCAACCCCCGAGGTCCAGGCGCCGCCCCTGCCCGGGCCGCCGAACCTGGCGCCGGCCGCCGAGGCGCCGAGCGGGGGCAAGCCCAAGAGCGGCGACCCCATCCCCGGCCTCTACCACCACCCGATCGCCGAGCCCGACCCGGCCCGGGTGGAGGCGCTCAGCCTGAAGATCAAGGCCTGGGCGATGGACGAGATCGAGCTCTACCCGCCGGAGTGGGAGAAGGACTTCGACGGGTTCTCCACCGGGCGCTACATGGTGGCCTGCCACCCCGACGCGCCCAGCATCGACCACCTGATGCTCGCGGCCCGCCTGATGGTCGCCGAGAACGCGGTGGACGACTGCTACTGCGAGGACCTCGGCGGCTCGCCGATCGGACTGGGCAGCCGTCTGCTGCTCGCGCACACCGCGCTGGACCCGCTGCACACCACGCCGGAGTACCACCCGGCCTGGGAGGCCTCGCTCTCCGAGGACGCGCCCCGGCGCTCGTACCGCTCGGCGATGGACTACTTCGTCCGCGCCTCGACGCCCTCCCAGGCGGACCGCTTCCGGCACGACATGGCGCGGCTGCACATGGGGTACCTGGCCGAGGCCGCCTGGGCCGAGACCGACCACGTGCCACAGGTGTGGGAGTACCTGGCGATGCGCCAGTTCAACAACTTCCGCCCCTGCCCGACCATCACCGACACCGTCGGCGGCTACGAGCTGCCCGTCGAGCTGCACGCGCTGCCCGCCGTGCAGCGGGTGATCGCGCTGGCCGGCAACGCCACCACCATCGTCAACGACCTGTACTCGTACACCAAGGAGCTGTCCAGCCCCGGACTGCACCTGAACCTGCCGGTGGTGATCTCCGAGCGTGAGGGCATCTCCCGCAAGGAGGGGTACCTGAAGGCGATCGAGGTCCACAACGAGCTGATGCACGCCTTCGAGGCCGAGTCGGCCGCGCTGGCCGTCGCCTGCCCGGTGCCAACTCTCCTACGGTTCCTGCGCGGTGTGGCCGCGTGGCTCGACGGCAACCACTACTGGCACCAGACCAACACCCACCGCTACACGCTGCCCGATTTCTGGTGACCACCGTTCTCCGGCGGCCCCCATTTTTCGGAAACCACCCGTTTCCGGTAACCACTCGTAAGAACACTGGAGTTTACCCATGTCCCTGACCGACGACATCATCACCCCCGGCGCTTCGATCCCCGGCCCGGCGACTCCCTATCAGGGCGACATCGCGCGCTACTGGGACCACGAGGCCCGCCCGGTCAACCTGCGCCTGGGCGACGTCGACGGCCTGTACCACCACCACTACGGCATCGGCGCGATCGACCTGGCGGCGATCGGCGACGCGGCCGACAGCGAGCGCGAGAAGAAGGTCATCGCCGAGCTGCACCGCCTGGAGTCCGCCCAGGCCGACGTGCTGCTCGACCACCTCGGCGACATCCGGGCCGACTCGACCCTGGTCGACGCCGGTTGCGGCCGCGGCGGCTCGATGGTGATGGCCCACCAGCGCTTCGGCTGCCGGGTCGAGGGCATGACCCTCTCCACCCAGCAGGCCGACTTCGGCAACAAGCGCGCGAGCGAGCTGGGCATCGGCGAGTTCGTCCGTTCCCGGGTCGCCAACATGCTCGACATGCCCTTCGAGAACGGCTCGGTCGCCGGTTCCTGGAACAACGAGTCCAGCATGTACGTCGACCTGCACGACCTGTTCGCCGAGCACTCCCGGGTGCTGGCGGTCGGCGGCCGGTACGTGACCATCACCGGTTGCTGGAACCCGAAGTACGGCCAGCCGTCGAAGTGGGTCTCGCAGATCAACGCGCACTTCGAGTGCAACATCCACTCGCGCCGGGAGTACCTGCGGGCGATGGCCGACAACCGCCTGGTGCCGCAGGCCGTCATCGACCTGACCCCGGACACCCTGCCCTACTGGGAGCTGCGGAACACCACCTCGCTGGTCACCGGCATCGAGGAGGCGTTCATCGAGTCCTACAAGGACGGCTCCTTCCAGTACGTGCTGATCGCGGCCGACCGGGTCTGAATCACTGGCTGATCACTCTCCGATCGGGCTCTGATCGGTTCCTGAGGCGACGGGGGGGGGCCCCCCCCGGGGGGGGGGGGCGCCCCCCCCCCCCCCCCCCCCCCCCCCCCCGGCGGCGCGGCGCGGGGTCGGTGTTTGGTGGGGGACCCCCGGCGGCTCTCACGCCCCG
>NZ_JBICZB010000022.1:0-68118 GCF_043201815.1 Kitasatospora sp. NPDC048296 | reverse complement strand
CCACTTGCGTGGCGCGGGCGCCCCCGGGGGACTCAACGCGTGCTCAAAACCCCCCGGCGGGGGGGGGGGGCGGGCGGGGGGGGGGGGGGCCCCCCCCGGGGGGGGGGGGGGCCCCCGCCCGCTTTCCGGTCAGGCCGTCCGGTCAGGCCGTCCGGCGGGTGAAGGTGAGGTGGGTGACACCGCTCGGGCTGCTCACCGCCTCGGTTTCGAAGCGCTGCTCCAGCCCTTCGAGCCCGGCCCACAGCGACTCGCCCCGCCCGAGCACCACCGGCACCACGACCACGTGCAGGTGGTCGATGAGGTCGGCCTCCAGGAAGGCCTGGACGGTGCGCGGGCCGCCGCCGATCCGGACGTCCTTGCCGCCGGCCGCCTCCCGGGCCTGCCGCAGCGCCTCCTCGGGGGTGGCGTCGATGAAGTGGAAGGTCGTGCCGCCCGCCATCTCCAGGCTGGGGCGCGGATGGTGGGTGAGCACGAACACGGGGGTGTGGAACGGCGGGTTCGCGCCCCACCAGCCCCGCCAGTCCTCGTCCTGCCAGGGCCCGCGCTGCGGGCCGAACTTGTTGCGGCCCATGATCTCCGCGCTGATGCCGTCGTCCCAGGTGCGGGCCATCGCGTCGTCCACCCCGGTGTCGCCGCCCTCCTGGCCGTGCATCCGCCGGAAGGTCCGGGTGCCGAAGAACCAGCGGTGCAGCCGGTCGGTGGCGTGCCCGAAGGGGTTCTCCAGGCTCTGCCCCTCGCCGGTGCCGTAGCCGTCGAGGGAGATCGAGAAGTTGTGGACCCGGACCAGGGACATGAGGTACCTCCGCTGCTCGGTGTTCTTCGGACGGCTCTTCACACGGCTCTTCAGCCGGCTCTTCGTCCCGCTGCTCGCGAGCCACGCTAGCGCTCGGGTACGACGCCCTGAGGCTCCGTCACCGCCGGGCGCGGCGTGATGGGTGCGGCGGGTTCGAGGTCGGGGCGGAAGTGGTGAAGCCGCCACGCTATCGTCGTGCCTTCTTCACGAGGAGCACGCCCTACAGGGCGATGCTTCCTCCGGCGGCCCGCACGGGCGGCCGAAACGACCGACTCCGGGGGGAACGATTCCGATGACCGTACGCCGTACTCTGGCCGGCCTCCTGACGGCAGGCCTGCTCGCCGCCGCGGCGGCCGTCGTCCCGACCGGCGCGGCGGACGCGACCGAGTCCGGCACCGGCGACCTGCCGTTCGGCTCGGCGACCACCGTCGGCCTGCACAACACCTACGACCCGGCGGCCTACCCGTACCTCGCCCAGAGCCTGGACACCGGCACCGGCATGATCGAGCTGGACCTCTGGACCGATGTCATCACCAAGGAGTGGAAGGTCAGCCACTCCAATCCGCTCGGCAACTCCAACAACTGCACCGCCGCCGACACCTCCGCCCAGCTCTACACCGGCGGCACCAACAAGAACCTGGAGCACTGCCTCGACGACATCCGGGTCTGGCTCGGCGCCCACCCGGGGGCCGGACCGCTGGTGGTCAAGCTGGAGCTGAAGGGCGGCTTCGCCGCCAACCTGGGGATGGGCCCGGACCAGTTGGACGCGCTGATCGCCGCCCACCTCGGCGACCGGGTGCTGCGCCCGGCCGACGTGCTGGCCAAGCCCGGCGGCGGCTCGTACGCCGGCGTCGACGAGGCGGTGCGGGCCGGCAACTGGCCGACCCGCTCGGCGCTCGCCGGGCGGGTGCTGCTCTACGCGATCCCCGGGACGGTGGAGGAGCACAACCCCTTCGACACCCTGCACACCGATGTCGAGTACGGGCGGCACCTGCGCGACCTGGCGGCGGCCGGCCGGATCGGTCAGGCCCAGCTCTTCCCGGCCGTGCACGGCGCGGCGGCCGGCGACCCGCGCGGCAAGTACACCGGTGCGGACGCCGGGATCCGCCCGTGGTTCGTGGTCTTCGACGGTGACGCCGCCGCCTACCTCAACGGCATCGACACCGCGTGGTACGACCGCTCGCACTACCTGCTGGTGATGACGGACGCCCAGAACGTCGCCCCGCAAATCAGCGCCACCGCCCCGACCGTCGATCAGGCGCGCGCCCGCACCGGGCAGCTGGCCCGGGCGCACGCCAGCATCGTGTCGAGCGACTGGCGCAAGCTCGCGGCGGTGCAGTCCCTGGTGCTGCCGCGCGGCTGACACGCCGTAGGCTTCGCCCCCGTGGCGAAGACGATCGAGCAACTGGTGGCCGGCCTGGCCGGGGCGTACGAGGTGGGCGAGGTGTGCCGGCTCCTCGATGCGCACCTGGCGGGCGGCGACACGGCGTACCTCGCGGAGTTCGGCGCCGCGCTGAACGCCCGCTTCGGCTCCGGACGGGCCGGCGCCGAGCACCAGTACCTCTTCGACCGGATCCTCTGGGACGTGGTCACCCGGCCCGGGCGCGTGCACGTCGAGCGCGCGCTCGGGCTGGGGCTGGCCACCCGCTCGCGCAGCGGCCGCCCGGTGCGCCGGGCCGCCGCCGTGCTGGCCGAGCATCAGCGGCCGTCCGCGCTGGCCGGGGTGTTCGCGGCCGCCTCCGATGACGCGACCGCACCGGAGGAGCTGCGGGCCTGCCTGCTGCACGAGCTGGTGCTGCGCGGCGCGCCGGTTGCGAAGCTGCCCGAGGCGCGGGCCTGGGCGGAGGCCTCGCCGTACTGGGCGGAGCACCCGCTGGCCTGGCTGCCCTGGGCGCTCGACCCGCTGGAGGGCGCGCCCGGCTTGCCGCGCTACTGGCGCGGCGGGGCCAGCTACGGTCGGCCGTACGGGCTGCCGAAGGGCGCCCCGCTCGGCGGCCGCGCCGGTGTTCCGGTCGAGGTGGGGGAGGAGGAGCCGGGGCTGACAGCCGCGGTGGAGCGCTGGGCCCGGCGGTACAACGGGCGAGTCGAGGCGGCGGTGTTCGACGCCGACGGTCCGGTCGCGCCCGAGGCCCTCCCCGGGACGCTGGTCGCGTTGCCGTTGGACTGTGTCGAGGACCCGGTGGTCGTCCCGACCACGGCCGCGGAGGCCTGGCGCCAGCTCTTCGGCGCCGCCTCGACCGGGGGCGGCGGCGAGGACGGCTGGTGGTACGCCGCCTACGGCCGGCTGGCGGCCTGGCGCTCGCTCGCGGCCTTGGTGGGCGCGGGGCCGGACGCCTCGGCGGCGGAGGTGGCGCGGCGGGCGGCGGACTGCGCCTGGTACGGCTTCATGGCGGGCGGCGAGTGGTTCAACGGGGACGGCATGGACCTCGGCTTCGCCGTACTCGATGCCGGGCGCCGTCGGCTGACGGTGCTGGCCGCCACCGATTACGACGGCGGCTGAGTGGTCCGCTGACCTGCTCAAGTCCGCAATGGGTACCGCGAGTTGACTGGAGATGAAGACTCCGAACGGGGCTTCCGGTGGGCCCTGGGGCTCGCCATCCTGGGTGGCATGACCCGAACTCTACGCGCGTGGAAGCGTGCTGCCGCCACCGCCACCGTCGCCCTGGTCACCCTCGCGCCCGTCGCCGTTGCCACCGAGGCGCACGCCGCGGTGAGCGGCAAGGTGTGCCTGTCCGCCCTGCCGCCCCAGGCCCGGACCACGCTCAACCTGATCGCCAAGGGCGGGCCGTTCCCGTACCGCCAGGACGGCGTGGTGTTCACCAACACGGAGCACGTGCTGCCGTCCCAGCGCTCCGGCTACTACCACGAGTACACCGTGGCGACCCCCGGTGCGCCCACCCGTGGCGCCCGCCGGATCGTCACCGGCCAGCGCTATCACGAGGACTACTACACCAGCGACCACTACGCGACCTTCCGTCAGATCGACTTCGGCTGCTGACGCGGCTGTATCAGGGTCCCGGTCTCCTCGGCCGGGGCCCGCTGCCGCTCTCCGGCCCGACGGCCGGGCAGGGTAGGGTCGGCGGCGCCCGTCCGCACTCCCCGAGAGGAACCCCGTGCCGCAGATCCTGGTCGACCACCCGGCCGAACTCGCCCTCGACCAGGCGGGCCTGGCCGCGCGGTTGCACCAGGCGATCGCCGGGGTGATCGACACCACCGTGGCCGAGTGCAAGACCGTCTTCCGCCCCGCCGGGGGCCACACGGTCGGTGACGGCACGAGCGGCGAGGCCGTGCTCCTGGTCGAGGTCAAGATCCTGGCCGGCCGCACCACCGAGCAGCGCGCCGAACTGACCGCGCGGGTGCTCGCCGTTCTGCAGGCCGGCATCACCGTACCGGCCGCGATCGGCGTACAGGTCACCGAACTCGACCGCGACACCTACCGCTTCGTCCACCACCCCGGCCGCTGACCGCCCCGGACTCCCGGCCCTCGCGGTCAGCGGCCGGGCTCAGGCGCCGGGTTCAGCGGCCGGGATCGCGGCCACCGCGCCGGCGCTGCGGCGGCGACCAGGAGCAGGGGGCGCCGCCGAACTCCTCCCGGAGGTCAGTCCGTCTTGCAGCGCGTCCCCGCCGCCGGCACGGTGCCGTCGACCAGGTAGGCGTTGACCGCCTCGCGGATGCAGGCGCTGCGGTCGTAGCGGTCGTGCAGCGGGCCGTCGAAGCGCTTTGGGCCGCCCTTGACCATCGCGACGCCGGAGCCGCCCGGACCGCCCGGGTTGAGGACCAGTGAGCCGATCCGCTGGTCCGGCTTGACCGCCGGATTGCGGACCACGGCGACGTCCAGGGTGCCGGTGCCCGGGGCGGTGTAGTCGAGCGGAACCTTGAGGGTCGAGCACTGCAGCGCCGAGGGCACCCGATTCCGCCGCCCGTCGAACGGTGCCATGCTGGCGCCATGACAGATCGCATCGAAACCGCTCCCGCCCGTGACGCGGCACAAGCCGGGAGCCGACGGCGGGAGTTGGCGGCGGCGACGGTGGGGTCCGTGGTCGAGTCCTTCGACTGGAACATCTACGCCGTGCTCGCGCCGTACTTCGCCGCGGACCTCTTCGGCCACGGCAAGGGCGGCGTCAGCGGGGTCCTCGGCGCGTACGCCACCTTCGCGGTGGGCTTCGGGGCCCGGCCGGTCGGCTCCTACCTGATCGGGCGGCTCAGCGACACCCGGGGACGGCGGTTCGCGCTCAGCCTCGGCATGGTGGTGATCGCCGCCGCCAGCCTGGGCATCGCCCTGCTGCCCGGGCAGCGGACCATCGGCGCCTGGGCGGCGGTGCTGGCGGTCGCCGCACGGGTGGTGCAGGGGCTCGCGTTCGGGGGAGAGGCGCCCAGCGTCGCGGCGTACGTCACCGAGACCGCCCCGCCGCGGCACCGTTTCGCGTTCAGCTCGGTGTCCTACGGCGGGATCATCCTCGGCTCGCTGCTCTCCTTCGGCGTGCTCACCCTGCTGATCCACACCATCGGCAAGTCCGGTCTGGAGCACGGCGGTTGGCGCTGGGGCTTCATGGTCGCCGCACTGCTCGGCCTGGGCGCGGTGTGGGTGCGGCGGGCGGCGCCGGAGAGCGCCGAGTTCCACCGCGCCCGCGCGCGGGCCGAGGTGGACGGGCGCCCGCCGTTCCTGCGGATGCTCGGTGAGCACCGCTGGGCGGTGCTCACCGTCTTCCTCAACACCCTCGGCGGCACGGTCGGTTACTACTTCGCACTGGTCTACCTGCCGCAGTACGCCGCCGCCTACCACGTGATCGACAAGGAGCAGGCGGCCTCCTTCATGACGGTGGTGCTGGGCGTGGTGCTGGTCACCATGCTGCTCACCGGCGCGGCCGCCGACCGCTTCGGCCTGCTGCCGGTCGCCCGGATCGGCTTCGGGCTGCCGATCCCGCTGGTCGGGATCCTGCTGGCCGGGCTGCGTGCGGGCTGGCTGCCGTTCCAGGTCGTGGCCGTGCTGCTGGGGATGCTGGTGGCGACGGTGCTCGGCACGCTCAACGTCTTCACCGGCCTGCTGTTCCCGACCGAGGTCAGGGCGGTCGGACTCGGCGTCGTCAACGCGGCCACCATCGCCGCGTTCGGCGGCACCTTCCCGCTGCTCGCCGAGTGGCTGGGCCACCACAACGGGCTCGGAGTGATCCCCGGCTACGTCACGGTCTGCACGGCGGGACCGGCGTTGGCCCTGCTGACGGCCATGCGGGTGCCCTCGTTCGCCTCCGCCGTGAGGGGAGCGGACGCGGACGCACAGCGCGCACCGGGAACCACCTGACGGACGATCACGTCGTGTGGTTGAGTGGACCGGACCAACGCCGAACGGGGGGCACAGTGGACAGCTACGAACCGGACAGCTGGCTGACGGAGGCCGAGTTCGACCAGCCGCCGCAGGTCGACCTGCGGACGGACCGGGCGCACTCGGCCCGGGTCTACGACTATCTGCTCGGCGGCAAGACCAACTTTCCGGCGGACCGCGAGGTCGCCGACCGCCTGCTCGCCGACCTGCCCGGCGCCCGCGACGGCGCCGCCGCGGCCCGTGCCGTGATGCACCGGATGGTCCGCCGGCTGGCCGGCGAGCACGGCGTGCGCCAGTTCCTGGACGTCGGCACCGGCATCCCCACCGCGCCCAACCTGCACGAGATCGTCCAGGCGGTCGACCCGTCCTGCCGGGTGGTCTACGTGGACAACGACCCGATCGTGCTGGCCCACTCGCGGGCGCTGCTCACCAGCAGCCCGGAGGGCCGCACCGCCTACGTCGAGGGTGACCTGCGGGACCCGGAGAAGTTCCTGGCCGACCCGGCGGTGGCCGCCACTCTTGCCCTGGGCGAGCCAATCGCGCTGACGCTGATCAACATCGTGCACTTCCTCTCCGACGAGGCCGCGCACCCGCCCGTCCGCCGGCTGCTGGACGCCCTGCCCGCCGGCAGCTTCCTCGCGCTGACCGCCGGCACCGCCGACAACGCGCCGGACCAGGTCGCGGTCGGCTCCCGCCGCTACGCGGAGGCCGGGATAGAGGTCCATGTGCGCTCGCGCGCCGGGGTGGAACAATTCTTCGCCGGGCTGGAACTGGACGACCCGGGCGTGGTCCTGATCCACGAGTGGCACCCGGAGCTGGGCGAGCCCTCGACCGTGGCAGCCGGCGAGGTCTCGGTGTACGGAGGGCTGGCCTGCAAGCCGTAGGCCGGTCCGGAGCCGCTACGGCCGTCAGGGCCGGAGGGGGCCGCTGTTACGGCTGGGGGGACGGCGCCATGGCGAGCCCCGCCGATCCGGCGCCGCGGCTGAGCACCACCGTACGGATGTGCTCCAGCGCGCGGGCCCAGTCGGCGCGGCCGGGGTTGCGGCGGACGGCTTCGCGCAGGTCGAGCACCCGGTAGGGCGGGCCGAGGTCGGTGATCTGCGGGACGAACTCGGCCTGGCTCACCGTCCAGCGCTGCCCGGGCCCGGCCGGCGGGCTGACGGTGAAGCGGGCGATGGAGCTCCAGTTGCCGCGCGGGTCCTCGGCGCCGTCGTAGGTGAACATGTGCCCGGCGAGCTGGTCGCCGAGGCCGTAGACCGTCCAGGTGTCGTTGATCTTCTCGTAGGCCTGCGGGATGTGGGCGTGGGTGCCGAGGATCAGGTCGATGTCGGGGCGGCCCGGGCCCTGCCCGGCGGCGGACAGCTCGCGGGCCAGGGTGAGCTGCTGGTCGTTCGGGGTGTCCTGCCACTCGGTGCCCCAGTGGATGCTGACCACCACCAGGGCCGCGCCGTTCGCCCGGGCGGCGCGGGCGTCGGTCAGGATCCGGTCCCGGTCGATCAGGTTGACGGCCCAGGGCTGGTCCTTGGGCAGCGGGATGCCGTTGGTGCCGTAGGTGTAGGCGAGTTGGGCCACCGTCGCGCCGCCCGTGCGCAGCAGCGCCGGCCGTCCGGCCTCCTCGGCGGTACGGGCGGAGCCGGTGTGGGCGAGGCCGACGGCGTCCATGGCGTCCAGGGTGCGGCGGATGCCGGCCGGGCCGTCGTCCAGGGTGTGGTTGGACGCGGTGTCGCAGGAGCGGTACCCGGCGTCCTTGAGCGCCTTGGCCACCTGCGGCGGGGACTTGAACGAGGGGTACCCGGTGTACGGGCCGCCGTTGGCGCCGTAGACCGTCTCCATGTGGCAGATCGCCAGGTCCGCGCCGCTGATCAGCGGTTTGACGCCGGCCAGCATGGCGGTGAAGTCGTAGCCGTTGCCGCCGGCGTCCTCCTTGGCCTGCTGGATGATCTCGGTGTGCGGCAGCACGTCGCCGGTGGCCACCAGGGTGAACGCCTTCGGCCCGGTCGGGGTGGGGGTGGCGCCGTCCGTGGTGGGGGCGGGCGGCTCTGGTGACTGCGGGGCGCCGCAGCCCGGGAGGGCGAGCAGCAGGGTGAGGGCCGTGGCGGCGGTCCGCCGGCGGGGCAGGGACATCGTCGGCTCATCTCAAGAGCGGAAGGTATGACCAACCATCCGACTATGCGGGCCCCCGTCGTCCGGACCGCCGCCCCCACGCCCGCAGGTCACCCGGGGAGCCCCGCCGCCGTGCTCCCGACCGGGACACCGTGGGGTGCCGGGTCGGGGCGTGTCCTGCGGAACTCCGCCGGATCCGGCGGAGTTCCGCAGGACACGCCCTACCGCTCAGGCCGGGATGAGCGCGTCCCACTGGTCCCGGGTCGGCCCGTCGAGCTGCGGCGAGAAGTCCGGACGGGCGTCCAGCCAGGCGGTGACGTGCCGGTCCACCTCCTCGGAGCCGTAGGCCTCCTCGGCCGACCGTACGAGGTGGCGGACCTGGGCCCGGGCCCGCATGACGACGGGGTCCTCGAAGGCGCAGGCGGCCGTGGCCGCGGCCCGTCGGTCGGGGGGCGGTGCGTCCTCGGTGAGGCGTCGCTCGGTGGCGCGGTCGGCCGCCACCTGCGCGTCGAACAGCGGGCGGAGGTGCTCGGTGGTCCAGGCGTGGTAACCGGTCGGGTCCGCGGCGGCCTCGTCGGCGTGGGCGCCGAGGTACTGGGCGGTGCGCAGGGCGAGCGCCGCGCCGTGGCCCAGGGTGGGGTTGGTGTGCATGAGGCTGTCCCCGACGTTGACCAGACCGGCGACAACGGGTCCGTCCCCGTCGACGAGGGAGGTCCAGCGGTTGTCCAGGCCGGCCATCGCCAGGACGGCGGACTGCGGTTCAGGGTCCAGGTCGAGCCAGGCGGCGCAGGCGGGGAAGCGGCGGGCGACGGCCTCGAACACGTCGGGGTTGGTGAGCGCGCCGCGGGTCGGGTCGCCCGTGGAGAGCACCACGTTCACCGCGAAGGTGTCGTTGTCGGACGGGAAGACCCCGGCGAGCGCGAAGGCCGCGGCCGAGCCGTTCTGCACCTGGCCCGGGTCGCCCGGGCCGTCGGCCCGCAGCCGGTACCAGCGGCTCAGGTAGGCGATCCCGGTGCGGTGGCTGTCGACCACGGCCGGTCGGCAGCCGGCCGCGACCAGCCAGCCGGGGACCGGCGAGCGGCGGCCGGCGGCGTCGACGACGAGGTCCGCGAGCTGCGTCTCGCCGCCCACCCGTACCCCGGTGACCCGGGCGGGGCCGCCCTCCTCGATGACCAGACCGCTCACCCGGACGCCTCGCCGCACCTCGACAGCGGGTTCCCGCCGTACGGCCGCGGTCAGGGCGGCCTCCAGGACGATGCGTCGGGTGCGCAGGGTGACGAGTTCGTCGTCGCCGTCCCGGTGCGGCGGATGCTCACCGAACCAGTCGAAGTCGTGGTACTCCCGGGCCCCGCGGGCCAGCAGGTCCGCGTAGACCTCCGGGGCCTCGGTGCGCAGTACGGTGCGCACGGGGGCGAGAAACGAGTGGGGTTGGACGGCCTGCGGGACCCGGGGCCTGTTCCAGTCGTAGAAGTCCTGGTCCGGATCGTCTCCGGCCTGCCGTGCGTCCTGCTCGAACAGCGTGACCGTATGGCCCCGCCGACCGAGCATGAGCGCCGTTCCCAGCCCGCCGATACCCCCGCCGACCACCGCAACCCGCGCCAACTGAAGCTCCCCTTCGCGTCGTGTTGCGGACGGAGCCTAGCGCTCGGTGATCTTCGGCCGCGAATCGGGGTCGCCTCGACGTCCGGCTCACCGGCAGGTCGTCGGGGTGTTCGCCGTCGTCGCGCCCTCGGGGATCCGGTGACCATGTGTCACCCCCTGTACACGGTGCGCTCGATGTGCTGACATATCCACGTCAACTCCGACGGGGCCGCGCGTGCAGCCCGAACCGGCGCCACGCCGTCCCCGGCTTCGTGGACGATCGAAGGGGAAGCCCATGCTGCTCCGCACACTGGCCGTCGCGACCGCGGTCTCCGCCACGCTGGTCGGCACGTCGACCTTCGGCGGCGACTCGCTCCCGACCCCGCCGGACCGGATCGTCATCGACGTCGCGACCGTCAACGGCTCCGGCTGCCCGGCGGGGACGGCCGCGGTGGCCGTGTCGCCGGACAACACCGCCTTCACCGTGACGTACAGCAGCTACCTCGCCCAGGTGGGAGTGGGGTCGAAGCCGACCGACTTCCGGAGGAACTGTCAGCTCGACCTGCGCGTGCACGTCCCCCAGGGCTTCACCTACGCGATCGCCTCCGCCGACTACCGAGGCTTCGCCCACCTGGAGGCGGGGGCGACCGGCATCCAGCGGGCCGGCTACTACTTCCAGGGCGATCCCGGGACCACCTACCGGAGCCACCGCTTCGACGGCCCGACGGACGACAACTGGCAGGTGACCGACACCGTCGACGTCGCTGCCCTGGTCTTCGCCCCCTGCGGAGAGGAGCGCAACTTCAACGTCAACACCGAACTGCGCGTCGGCGCCGGCACCTCGGACCCGGCGCACACCACCAGCTTCATGACGATGGACTCGACGGACGGCAGCATCAACACCGTCTACCACCTCGCCTGGAAGCAGTGCCCCTGATCCCCGATCCCTGATTCCCCGACCCCTGAATCCCCGACCCATGGGCCCGTCCCGGCCCCGGCGGAGCCCCGGCCGCCGGGGCCGGGGCGTGTTCGCAACCGTGCTGCCGCCAGGACATGAGTATCCGTCAGAAAATCGATCGCCTTTGCATGCTCATGTCGCTAAAGTGCTGCGGTTCACAACCCCCACACGGCAGACGGAGCGCCATGACGATCGCGCGCAGGTCCATCCTCAAGGGCACGTCGGCGGCCGGAGCCGCGCTGGTCGCGGGCGCCGCGGCCGCCCAGCCGGCCGCGGCGGACGATCCGGCGCCGAGCCCCCTGCTGCAGACCACCCCGCACCGGGTCGGGGCGCCCAGCGTGAGCGGAGTGCACCTGCAGTTCGGCACGGACCCCTCCGCCGAGATGACCGTCTCCTGGATCACCCCGCAGTCCGTCCGCCGCCCGCTGGTCCGGCTGGGCTCGCCGGACGGCGGCCACGGCCGGGGCGTCGAGGCCGAGACCCGCACCTACCGGGACGCCCTCGGCAAGGACGAGGTGTACGTCCACCACGCACGGCTCACCGGACTGCGCCCGGCCACCACCTACCTGTACACCGCGGGCCACGACGGCGCGAGCCCCGAGAGCGGCAGCTTCACCACCGCCCCGCGCGGCCGGGCACCCTTCACCTTCACCAGCTTCGGCGACCAGGCCACCCCCAACCTCCGCCGCCAACTCGTCCTCCCCGACGGCATGCCCTCACCGCTCGGCAAGTACCCGGTGTACACGAGCAGCCAGATCGGCTCCCCGCACGCCGCCGACATCGTCGCCGCCGTCGAACGTGTCGGCCCGCTGTTCAACCTGATCAACGGGGACCTCTGCTACGCCTCCTACAGCGGCCGCCACGGCCAGAGCCGCACCGCCACGTGGGCCGACTGGTTCATCAACAACAGCCGCTCGACCCGGCTGCGCCCGTGGATGCCCTGCGCCGGGAACCACGAGAACGAGAGCGGCAACGGCCCGATCGGCGCCCTCGGCTACCAGACCTTCTTCGCTCTGCCCGACTCCGCCGCCGACCGCGACGAGGAGACCCGGGGCATGTGGTACGCCTTCACCGTCGGCTCGGTGCGCTTCATCAGCCTCGCCAACGACGATGTGGCCATCCAGAACTCCGGCGAGACCTATCTGCGCGGCTACTCGGGCGGCGCCCAACAGCGCTGGCTGGAGCGGGAGTTGCGCACCGCCAGGAGCAACCGGGCGATCGACTGGATCGTGGTCTGCATGCACCACCCGATGATCTCCAGCTCCAAGCACGGCTCCGGCAGCGACCTCGGCGTGCGCGAGGCCTGGGGGCCGCTGTTCGACGCCCACGGGGTCGACCTCGTGGTCAGCGGCCACGAGCACTACTACGAGCGCTCCCACCCCGTCCGCGGCACCCTGCCCAACGACACCCGCACCCCGGTGCCCACCGGCACCGACCCCCGCCTCGCCGACACCGGCCGGGGCACCGTCCACATGGTCATCGGCGCCGGCGGAAACGCGGCCACCACCCAGGACGACCTGTTCGACCGGCCCCAGGGCCGGGTGGTCGTCGGCCTGGAGGACAAGCCCGCCCCGGGCGCCCCCTACCGGCAGTCGATCTGGCTCACCGAGGACGCGCCGTGGGCCGCCTACCAGGACCGCGTCCACACCCACGGCTTCGCCGCCTTCGAGATCGACCCCGGCGACCGGCGCGGCGGCACCACCACGATGCGGGTCACCTACTACACCTTCGACGGCCCGCACGGGGACCTCACCCCGGTGGACACCTTCACCCTGCACCGCCGCCGCACCGACGGCGAGAGCGGCGACGAGGACTGAGCCCGGGCGGGCGGCGGCAGGGCGACCACCGCCCGCCCCGGCGGGTTCAGCGTCGGAAGAAGCCGGTCAGCGCGTCCCACCAGCTGCGTCGCTGCGCCGGAACGGCCGCCGCCGGCGGAGCCGATGCGGCGGCCGCCGCCCGCTCGGCGGCCTGGAGCTCCTCCTCCGCCCGGGCGGCCCGCTCCTCCGCCGCCCGCTCCGCCTCCGCCACCGACTCCGGGTCCGGCTCGATCTCACGCGGGGTGAACTCCACCGGCAGCGCCGTCAGATGGCGGGAGATCCAGGCCGAGCTCCAGGTCAACTCCTCCTCGGGGACGGCCAGTCGGAGATCCGGAAGCAGGGTGAGCAGGATGTCGATCCCGGCCTCGGCGACGTGCCGTCCGATGTCCTGCCCGGGGCACTCGTGCGGTCCGGCGCCGAAGGCCAGGTGCGAGCGGTTGCCGTACAGCGGGGTGGCCAGATCGGGCCGGACCACCGGGTCGACGTTGCCCGCCGCCAGGCCGAGCAGCAGGAAGTCCCCGGCCTTGATCTGCTGCCCGCCGAGCTCGGTGTCGGCGGTCGCGCAGCGCCCGGCCACCAGCGACATCGGCGGGGAGTCCCAGAGCACCTGGTCCAGCGCCTCGCCCAGGGTCATCTGGCCGCCGGACAGGTGGGCGCGGAAGCGCGGGTCGGTGAGCACCATCTTCAGCGAGTCGGCGATCAGGTTGACGGTCGTCTCGTTGGCCGCCAGCAGCACCACCCGCAGGTGTTCCATCACCTCGTCGTCGGTCAGCCCGGCCGGGTGCGCCAGCAGCCGACTGGTCAGGTCGTCGCCGGGGTGGTCGCGCTTGACCGCGATGGTCCGGCGCAGGCTCGCCACCACGTACTCGTTGCTGGCGATCGCCGTCTCGCTGCCCTTCATCAGGTCCCGCGCGGCGTCCACCAGTTGCGGCCCGTACTCGTCCGGCATGCCGATCAGCTTGGTCATCACCAGCATCGGCAGGTGCTCGGCGAACTGGGAGATCAGCTCGGCCCGGCCGGTGGTGCCGACCACCTGGACGAGGTCGGTGGTGAAGCGGCGGACGTGGCGGCGGACACCGCGCCGGTCGAAGCCGTTCAGGCCGTCCAGGACGGCGCCGCGCAGTCGGCGGTGCTCCTCGCCGTCCGCGAACACACAGATCGGCTGCCAGGCGACCACCGGCAGCAGTGGGGAGTCGGCCGGGACCTCGCCGTTGCGGAAGGCACTCCAGAGCCGGGAGTCGCGGGAGAACAGCGAGGGGGTGCGCATCGCGGTGATGTTGGCGCCGTGGCCGAGGATCAGCCAGACCCGGTGGTCGCCGTGCAGCAGCACCGGGGCGACCTCGCCGTACTCGGCGCGCAGCTTCTCGTAGAGGCCCGCCGGGTCGGCCTCGGCTTCCGGGCCGTACAGGCGCCGCAGGCCGCCGGGACCGATCGGCTCGATGCCCCGGCCGTGAGCCGGGCAGCCGGGCAGCGGGACGGGGGCGGCGGCGTCGCCGGGGAACGGGGTGGTCACAGGATCTCCGGTCACGAGGTAAGGAAGGGAGTGGGGGAGTCAGCCGACGCGCGGGGCGGCGAGTTCGTACAGGTAGCGCATCAGCGTCATCAGGGTGTCCCGGCTGGACCGGCGGCTGCGCGCGTCGCAGGCGACGATCGGCACGTCGGCCGGCAGGTCGAGCGCCTGGCGCAGCTCGTCGAGCGGGTAACTCGGCGCCTCCGGGAAGCCGTTGACGGCCACCACGAAGGGCACACCGCGGTCCTCCAGCCGCCCGATCACCTCGAAGCTGACCTCCAGCCGACGGGTGTCCACCAACACCACGGCGCCGAGAGCGCCTTCGAACAGGCCGTTCCAGAGGAACCAGAACCGCTCCTGCCCGGGGGTGCCGAAGACGTACAGCACGAGCTTGTCGCTGATGCTGATCCGGCCGAAGTCCATGGCCACCGTGGTCGAGGTCTTGCGTTCGACCCCGGTCGGGTCGTCCACGCCGACGCCGGCCTGGGTCATGGTCTCCTCGGTGGTCAGCGGGCGGATCTCGCTGATCGAGCCGACCAGGGTGGTCTTGCCGACGCCGAAGCCGCCGACGATCACCACCTTGACCGCCGTGGTGACGGTATCCGGCAGCAGGTCCGCGCTCGCCGGGCCGACGACCGTGTCAGAGCCGCTGAAGTCCATGGATCACCGCCTCCAACAGGGCACGGTCGGGGAGTTCCGCCGCCGGGACGGCGGCGCGGGCCTCGATCAGCCCGTCGTCGAGCAGGTCCGCCAGCAGGACGATGACCACGCTCGTGGGCAGTTCGAGGTAGGCGGAGACCTCCGCCACCGAGAGCGGGGAGCGGCACAGCCGCAGGATGGCCGCGTGCTCGGGCTGCATGGCGGGGGTCGGCTCCGCCCGGGAGACGATCAGGGTGACCAGGTCGAACACGCCCGGCCCGGAGGGGCCGCTGCGGCCCCGGGTGATCACGTAGAGGCGGTCGGGCTCGGGTCCGTCCCAGCCGCCCTGGTCGGCCGTCATGTCACCGCCTCACTGCGCTCGTTCATGTGTCCACCCCACCGCCGTACCGGGCCGGGGGCCGCTTCACGCGACCACCTCGGGGTTGCGCGGCGGCGTGGACAGGTGCTCGCCGATCCGGTCCACCAGGTCGCGCATCTGGTGGCTCACCAGCCCGGCGTCCACGCCCTCGTCGGCGAGCACCGCGAGGAAGGCGCGGTCGCCGGCCGACATCAGGTAGAAGTAGCCGCCGTCCACCTCGATGACGACCAGCCGCATCGAGCCGTTGCCGTGCGGGAACTCGTGCCCGACCGCGGCGGCCAGGCTCTGCAGCCCGGCGCAGGCGGCGGCGAGGCGGTCGGCGGTGTCCGGGTCGGCGCCGTACTGGGCGATCCGCAGGCCGTCGGCGGACAGCACGATGACGTGGCGCACGTACGGGACGCTGTGTGCGAGGTCGTTGAGGATCCAGTCCATGTTGCTGCGGTGCGGAATCACTGCTCGCCCTTCCCTGCCGTCTCTTCACTGGTCTGTCCGGCACTGCTCTGCTCGGCACCGCTCTGTCCGGCCGGACCCGCCGACGCGCCGGTGCCCTTGTAGCCGTCCATGAACGCCTCCAGCCACAGGCCGGGCTCCTTCTTGGCCGGGCGTGGTGCCTGGGCCGCCGGGCCCGCCGCCGGCCCCGCGGTGGGGCCGTTGGGCTGGGTGGTGCGCGGCGGGGGCGTGGCGAAGGCGGCCCGCCCGGTCGGCCGGCTGCGCCGGCGCTGCGGCAGGCCGTTGGCCGTCCGCTCGGTGACGATCACCTCGTCGACGATCACCTCGTCGTCCCCGGCCCCCGGGCCGGAGGGCCCCCACGGGTTGGTCGAGCCGTAGGACGGACCGACACCGGAGGACGGCGCGGCGTTCCGCGCGCCCCAGGGTCGGGAGGGGGCCGCGTGCCGGGGCGGGGTCGCCGGGAGCGGGCGCGGGCCGGAGAAGGCGCCGATGCCGTGCGCCCGCCCGGTCGGGGGAGCGGTGGTGAGCAGCTCCTGCGGTACGACCAGCACCGCGCGCACGCCGCCGTACGCGGAGCGGCGCAGCGACACCTGGAAGCCGTACGCCTGGCAGAGCCGGCCGAGGATGGCGAAGCCCAGCCGGGGGGACTCGGTGAGGTCGTCGAAGTCCTTGGAGACCATCGCCTCGCGCATCGAGCGTTCGGCGCGGACCCGGGCCTCGTCGGTGAGTCCGAGGCCGCCGTCCTCGACCTCGATCGCTATCCCGCTCTGCACCTCGGAGGCGCTCAGGTGGACGTGGGTGTGCGGCGGGGAGTAGCGGGTGGCGTTGTCGAGCAGCTCGGCCACCGCGTGGATCAGCGGTTCGACGGCCGGGCCGGTGACGGAGATCTGGGCCACCGGGTGGAGGTCGACCCGCTGGTACTCCAGGATCCGGGACATGCCGCCGCGCAGCACGCTGTAGAGCGCGATCGGCCGGGTCCACTGGCGGCCGGGCCGGGCGCCGGAGAGGACGGCGATGGAGTCGGCGAGGCGGCCGACCAGGGCGTTGCCGTGGTCCAGGCGCAGCAGGTCGTCGAAGACCGCCGGGTCGTTGCCGTGCCGGTCCTCCATCTCCCGCAGGTCCTTGGCCTGGCGGTGGATGATCGCCTGGACCCGGCGGGCCAGGTTGACGAAGGCGCGCTCGGCGGAGTCGCGCCGGCTGACCTCGTCGTCGACGGCCTGGGCGATGCCGCGCACCACCATCTCCATCGACCCGCGGAACTTCCGGGAGAGCAGTGGGTTCGGTCGCTCGAAGGGCTTGAGCAGTACGTCGATGGAGGAGCCGTACCGGGCGCCGCCGACCACCTTGCGCAGCTCGGCCGAGGCCAGCCGCTCGATCTCGTCCTCCTGGCCGGCCAGCTTGCGCTGCAACTCGTCGACCCGTCGGGTGTGTTCGTCGCGCAGTTCGGCGAGGGCCCGGCCCCGGCGGGCGGACTCGGCCGTCACCACGGCCACCAGCACGGTGGCGGTGGCCCCGCACCACAGCACCTCGGCCCGTGCCCCGACGGACACCACCACCGCGGCGGCCGCCACCGCCGCCGCCGTGACGGCGGCGGGCAGCAGCCAGCCGAGCAGAGGCGCGGGGCGCCGTCTGGTGGGTGACGATCCAGCTCGAAGCATTCGGCATCCTCAAACGATCGGAACAGAACGGGGACGGGCGACGACCGGCTCCGGAGGCGTGGTGCTGCAGCATAGCCAAGTTCAGGACAATCCTGACGGAAGCTCAAAAATACTGTCCGTCAACCGACTTGTGGCAACTTGCCGGACATGGCAGACATCTCGCACACCAGTCGCAGTCCGGGTCGACCACCGCCCGGCCACCAAGCTTCTCGCCTCGGCGCGCCCGCACCGGCAACCCGGCCGGGATTCGCTCATGCGAAGGGTTTCCGGCCCAAGTTGCCGCGCGTGGTGGTGAGTTCGTGCTAGGTGCAGCGCGCGGCGGTCCGCCGTCACTCGTGCGGGGGCCTCGGGCCTGCGCTCGGCGTGGCGCAACACTCGTTGCCTTCGAAGGCAATGGATGTTGACGGTTCGCATGCCCGGTGCCTACAGTGCGGGGCCATGAACACGGACGATCTTGGTCAGCGGGTGGCGGACGATGTGGCCGACGGGGGAGGACTGGACGGCCTGCGGCGGCTGTCAGGGGTGATCGCGGCCCTGGAGGAACGGCGCACCGGACTGGTCGAGGAGCTGCGGCGCGGAAAGGCGGCGACCTGGGAGGAGATCGGCCGGGCCTGCGGAATGACCCGCCAGGGCGCGACCCGGCGCTGGGCCGGGCGACTGCAGGCCCGCTCCTTCGGCGTCGCCGCCGACTCCTACCAGCACGGCCGCCCCGGCTACCCGCAGGCGCTGATCGGCTCGGCGGTGCCGCGCGAGGCCCGCAAGGTGCTCGATCTCGGCGCCGGGACGGGCAAGTTGACCCGGCTGCTGGTCGAAGCCGGCCTGGACGTGGTCGCGGTCGAACCCGACGAGGGCATGCGCGCCCGACTCGCCGCCGCCGTACCCAAGGCGGCCGTCCGGGCCGGATCGGCCGAACACATCCCGCTGCCGGACGGCAGCGTGGACACGGTGGTGGTCGCCCAGGCCTGGCACTGGTTCGACCAGGCGGCCGCCGTCCCCGAGATCGCCCGGGTACTCGCCCCCGGCGGAACACTCGCACTGGTGTGGAACGTCCGGGACGAGTCCCAGCCCTGGGCCGCCGAACTCGGCGCCCTGATGCACCGCTCCACCCGCCAGCAGATCGACACCGCACCGCTGCTCCCGGCCCCGTTCGGCACGCCCGAGCGACTGGAGATCCGCTGGGAGCACCCCACCACCCCCGCCGGGATCATCGACATGGTCGCCTCGCGCAGCTACGTCATCGCCCTGCCCGAGGCCGAGCGCGCCCGCCTGCTGGCCGACGTCGAGCAGCTGCTCGCCACCCACCCGGACCTGGCCGGCCGGGAGCGGATCGCCATGCCGTACGTGACGAGGTGCACCCGTGTCCGTCTCGGCTGAGCCCGTGACCGTTCGCCGCCTGGGCCGGGTGGACGCCGAACCGTACCGGGCCTTCCGGCTCACCGCCCTGCGGGAGGCGCCCAGCGCCTTCACCTCCAGTCACGCCGAGGAGAGCGCCAAGCCGCCGGCCGACACGCTCCAGCGCCTGGCCGAGGCCGAGGACGGGCCGGGCGCCCTGCTCGGCGCCTTCAGCGGCGACGGCACCCTGCTCGGCACCGCCGGACTGCGGGTCCACCGGCGCGACCAGGAACGGCACAAGGCCACCCTGTACGGCATGGCGGTGGCGCGCGCCGCCGGCGGGCGGGGGATCGGCCGCGCCCTGGTCGAGCGGGTGCTCGCGACGGCTGCCGAGGACGGGCGGCTGCGCCAGGTGCTGCTGACCGTCTCGAAGGGCAACGAACCGGCGCTGCGGCTCTACACCTCCTGCGGGTTCGAAGTGTGGGGTCGGGAGCCGCGGGCCGTCCTGGTGGACGGGCAGGCGGTGGCCAAGCTGCACATGGTGCGCCTGCTGGACTGACGCGAGGTCGATCCCGGCCATCCGGTTACGCCGGGTGGCCCGCCCGGCTTTGATCTCCCAGCATCGGGTGGGACATTGGGGGTCGCTCCCGGTCCCGCCCGCCGGCTCCGGGGATCCAGCGGAACATGCCTTCGAGCGGAGTCGTGATGTCTCTTCTCGTGTTCATTGAGGGCGACAGCGTCGTCCTCTGCCTCGGTGTGGGAGATCCTGGGCTGACAATTGTCATGGTGCGACGGTGTGCCGGCACACTGCCGGGCGGGCCGGCCCCGCGGCCACGATGAGGGCATGACCTCAACCGATCTGCACCACCCCGACACCCGTCGGGCCTTCCGCACCGTCCGGCGGTTCGTGACCGCCTACCTCGGCCTCAGCGTCCTGACGCTGGCGGCCGTCTTCGCCCTCCGCTCCCACCCCGACGTCGTGACCCCGGCGGTCTGGATCCGCGGGACCCTCGTCGTGGCCGGCGCCGCCGTTACCCTGCTGCTCGCCGTCCGCGCGGCCGGCGGCTCCCGCGGCGCCTTCCGGCGGCTGCGGATCGTCTCGGCCGTGATGATCGCCGCTATCGTCGCGATCATCGCCGTGCCGGGGACCTTCCCGGTCTGGATGAAGATCGAACAGGGCCTGTGCGGCGTCGCGCTGCTGGGTGTGGCCGTGGTGATCAACGGACGGCAGCTGCGTACGCTGTTCGCCACGCTCTGACAGGGGGACACGAGGGTGACCGACCTCGACCATGAGACCGCGCCGAGCCCCGCCCAGCAGTGGGCGGAGGGCTGGCGGCGGCTCCTGCTGGGCACCGGGATGCTGGTCTTCCCGGCGCTCACCGCCGTGGCCCTGGCCGGCGACGTCTCCGGGGCGGCCGCGGTCGCCGGGTACGCCGTGGTCGCCGCGTTCTGCCTCTGCTACGTGCTCACCGCACTCGCCCTCGGACGCGACCAACGGCAGTGGATCAAACCGCTGTTGGTGGTGATGACCGTCCTGTTCCTCGCCGCACTGCCGTTCGCCCACGGGGACGCCTTCTACCTCGCCACCGTGATCGTCTCGGAGATCGCGGTGCTCTGGCGGACGTACGCCGCCCGGGCGGTGACCATCGGCACACTGGCCGCGCTGCTGCTGCCCTGGGTTGTACCCGCCTGGCACACCGGGCCCGGCGGATTCCAGGCGCTGGCCCTGCTGTTCACCGCGCTCACCTGCGGCGCCTTCGCCGAGATCGCCGCCACCAACCAGGCCCTGGTCGCCGCCCGGGCCGAGGTCGCGCGGCTCGCCTCCGAGGCCGAACGCAACCGGATCGCCCGGGACCTGCACGACCTGCTCGGGCACTCGCTCACCGCGATCACCGTCAAGTCCCGGCTCGCCCAACGCCTGGCGGGCAAGGACCTGGAGCACGCGGTGGCGGAGATGGCGGCCGTCGAGACACTGTCCCGCCAGGCGCTCTCCGACGTGCGCGGCGCCGTCACCGGCTACCGCGAGGTGAGCCTGGCCGGCGAAGTGGCCCGCGGCCGCGAACTGCTGCGCGCCGCCGGGGTGGTGGCCGACCTGCCGCGGGCTGCGGACGCGGTCGGGCCGGAGCACCGCGAGCTGTTCGGCTGGGTGGTGCGCGAGGGCATCACCAACGTGGTCCGGCACGCCCGGGCGGCCCGCTGCTCGGTGGCCCTCACCGCCTCCTCGGTGGAGATCCGTGACGACGGTACGGGCGGTGGCGGAGCCGGGGTCGGTGTCGGGGGCGGCAACGGCCTGACCGGCCTGCGGGAACGGGTCGCGGCGGCGGGCGGTACGGTCGAGGCCGGCCCGCTCGACCCGCGCGGGTGGCGACTGCTGGTCACCGTCCCGCAGTCCGACACTGACACCGACTCCGGCCCCGGCCCCGGTTCCGCCTTCGAAGGGACGACATGACGATCCGCCTGCTGCTCGCCGAGGACCAGGAACTCGTCCGCACCGCGCTGCGCGCCCTGCTCGACCTGGAGGACGACTTCGAGGTGGTCGCCGCCGTCGGACGCGGCGACCAGGTCGCGGAGGCGGCCCGCGAGCACCACCCGGACGTCGCCCTGCTGGACATCGAGATGCCCGGACTGGACGGCCTGGCGGCCGCCGCCGTCCTCGCCCAGCAGGCCCCCGGCTGCCGGGTCGTCATCCTCACCACCTTCGGCCGCGCCGGCTACCTGCGCCGCGCCATGGAGGCGGGCGCGCTCGGCTTCGTGGTGAAGGACGCCCCGGCGGAGATGCTCGCCGACGCCATCCGCCGGGTCGCGGTGGGGGAGCGGGTGGTGGACCCGGAACTCGCCGCCGCCACCCTCGCGGCCGGCGCCTCCCCGCTCACCGCCCGCGAGCGCGACGTCCTCGACGCCTCCCGCTCGGGCGCGGGAGTCACCGAGATAGCCGGAATGCTCTACCTCTCGGAGGGCACGGTCCGCAACTACTTCTCCTCCGCCATCGCCAAGACCGGCACCCGCAACCGCACCGAGGCCCTGCGCGTCGCCGACGAGCGCGGCTGGCTCTAGCAGCCCGGCAGCACTGTCGGGTGCCGGCCGCCGAAATGGCGAATACGGTGACCGCCCGCCCGTCGCACGGTTAGCTTGACGGTGTGAGTCATGACGAACAGTTACTCCACGCCTCGTCGTTCGGTGCGGCGGCGGCCGCCTACGCCGAGCACCGTCCGGACTACGCGCAGGACGCGGTGCGCTGGGCGCTCGCACCCGCACCCGGCCCGCGCGTGCTCGATCTCGGTGCCGGAACCGGCAAGCTGACCGCCACGCTGATCGCGATGGGCGCCGAGGTCATCGCGGTCGAGCCCGACCCGGCGATGCTCACCGAGCTGCGCCGTTCGCTGCCGACCGTCCGCGGCCTGTCGGGCAGCGCCGAGTCGATCCCGCTGCCGGACGCCTCGGTCGACGCCGTACTGGTCGGCAACGCCATGCACTGGTTCGACATGGTCGTCGCGGGGCCGGAGATCGCCAGGGTCCTCGCACCCGGCGGCGTCCTGGCCGGCCTGTGGAACCTGATGGACGACCGGGTCGACTGGGTGGCCGGACTGGCGAAGGTCAGCGGTAGCGCGGCCGTCGGCCCGCGTGACACGCCCGCCAGTTGGCGCCTCCAGACGGCCGCAGCGCACCTTCCGAAGGACGGCGGGCCCGCCCGGTTCGGCTCGTCGGAGCAGGTCGAGTTCGCGCACGGGCAGCGCCGCACCGCCGACTCGCTGGTCGCGACCCTGGCGACCCGCGCGGGGGTGCTGGTCCTGCCGGAGCGGGAACGGGACGCCCTGCTGGGCCGGATCCGTGAGTTCCTCGCCGGTCGACCGGAGACCGCCCACGGCGAGTTCACCCTGCCGATGCTGACCGGAGTGCTGCGCACCCGGCGGCTGTGAGGCGTCGCATCGACGGCGGAGTCTGTCAGAGCCGGCTGTGAAGATCACGCCCATGGATCCCGCTGACACCCTCGCCGACCTCGACGCCCACCCCTGGGCCTCCGTCTCGCACGCCTACGGTCCCGCCGAGGACCTGCCCGACCTGCTGCGTGCCCTCGCCGAGGGCGGCGGGGACGCCGAGGAGGCGATCTCCGAGCTGTACTCGTGCATCCTCCACCAGGGCACGGTGTACGCCGCCAGCGCGGACGCCGTCCCGTACCTCGCCCGGATCGCCGCCGCCGCCGAGTACGGGGCGGCCGAAGTCCTCTGCCTGCTGGGCGGATTGGCCGAGAGCGAGGACGAGTGCGAGGTCGCGCCGGGCGCCGTCCGGGCCGCTGTGGCCGCTCAGATCCCCGTGCTGAAACCGCTGTTGGCGCACGAGGAGGCGGACGTCCGGTCGCTCGCGGGCGCCGAGCCGACCACCCCGCAGCTGGACCTCGACATCGCGATCGCCACCGCCCTCTGGCAGATCGTCGGCGAGGCCGAGGAAGCCGTCACGATCCTCGCCTCCGTCCTGGACCGTACGGCCGGCAGCCAGCTCTGGTATCGCTGGACCGTCGTCCGCACACTCCGCGCGATCAGGAACCTCGGCACGGCCGCCCGGCCCCTCGTCCCCCGTCTGGAGCAGCTACTCTCCGACCCCGAGAAGGCCCCGGCCGCCGTCCTCGCCCTGCTGGACGTCGCCGACCCCGATACCGTCGACCTCGACCGGCTCGCCGAGGCGGCCCTCCACTCCGCGGAGACCGGAGCGGACGTCGCGGGCGCCTGCGAGGCCCTCCAGGCCCTCGGCGCCGCCGCCCTGAGCACCCACCAGCGCCTGCGCGTCGCCGAACTCGCCGAGGGTGACCGGCGGATCGTCGGTTTCGGCCTCGCGAACAGCATCGTCCGCGAGGACGAGCGGCTGCGCGCCGTCCTGGCCGGCATCTGAACCGTGCGTCGGGGCGGTCGATTAATCGATCGCCGCCCCGGCCCGCTTCCGGATAGCGTGCTGCCGGATGGATCTGAACGAAGCTGTGATCGCCGGGGACGCTGCCGCCGTGCGCTCCCTGCTGGAGGACGGTGCCGACCCGAACGCCCTCGGTCCGGACGGTCTGCCGCTGCTGTGCGCCGCCGTGGCCGGGTTCGACCACGGGACGGCCGAGGTCCTGGTGGAGGCCGGTGCCGATGCCGACCGCGAACTGCCGGACGGTACGACCCCGCTGCTGCGGGCCGTCGACCTCGGTTCCCCGGCGCTGGTCGGGGCCCTGCTCGGCAGCGACCCGGGCGCCGGACTGCCGGAGACCTCCCGGCGACGGTTGCTCGACTCGGCCCGGCACTGGTGGGAGGTCGGCGAGGAGGAGGAACTGCGCCGCCGTACCGGGGCGTCCGGCCCGGCCGTCCGGCGATGGGTCGAGGACGAGTACACCGACGTCGAGGAGGTCTCGCTCGGCGACCTGGCCGTGCGGGTCGGCCACAGCGGCGTCCTCACCGCGCTGGAGCAGGCGTTCGGCATCGCGGCGCCGGTGACGGAGCTGGTCGCGCGGGCCGTCCCGTACCCGGAGGCGTGCCACGCCAACTGGTCCGCCGCCCGCTTCGCCCTCGGCGGGCGCTCAACCCCGCAGGACTGGTCGGAACTGGTCGTGCTGCGCCACCATCCCGATCCGGTCCACCGGCGGCTGCTCGCGGACGTTCTGGGGTGCCGTCACTTCTTCGCCGGCCACCGGGCCCGCCCGGACACGGACCACGATGTGGAGTTCCTGGCGGACTGGGTGCTCGACGAACCGGACGGCAGTGTCCTCGCTGTGGTGCTGGGGGTCTACACCGACTGGGGCCACGCCGGGCAGGAGGCGGTCGGACTCCGGTACGCGGACCACGCCGATCCGCGGGTGCGGAGCGAGGTGCCGTACTGCCTGAGCCGGGACGGGATTCCGCCGAGTGAGGCCGCCACGGCCGCCCTGCTGGCGTTGTCGTACGACCCCGACCCCGCTGTCCGGGCCGTGATCGCCCAAGTCCCGGGCCACCCCGGTGAGTTCACCCCGAACTTCCGGGCAGCGCTGCTCAGGCTCATCCAGGACCCCGACCCCGGTGTCCGTGTCCGGTCCGCCGAGACCCTCTCCGCGTCCCCCGACCGTACGCCCGAAGTCACCGAGGCCCTCGCCGCTCTCCTGGACGAGGAGGACCAGCTCATGCGCCTGGAGGGCGCGTGCGCCCTGGCCCGCCGTGACGACCCGCGCACCGAGGAGGCGTACGAGCGGGTCGGCCCGCTCGGTCCCGGGTTCGGGATTGACCACCGGGTGAACGCCCTCTGGCACTACCGCTCCCGCAGCCGGCTCTCCTGACCGTCCGGATCGTCGAGCCGGGCCGCCGTTTTGATCGGGTCTCGGGCGGCCGCACGGGGGTGGCGGCCGCCCGAGGAGTCCGTCACGCCAGGCGCAGCACCAGCTTGCCGGTGTTCTCGCCGCGGAACAGCATGCCGAGGGTCTCCGGGAAGTCGTCCACGGTGCCCTCGACCACGTGCTCCTTGACCTTGATCCGGCCGTCGCCGATCCAGCCCGCGAGCTCGGCGGCCGCCTCCGCGTAGCGGCGGGCGTAGTCGAAGACCACGAAGCCCTCCATGCGGGCCCGCCGCACCAGCAGCGACAGGTAGTTGGACGGGCCCTGCACGGCGTTCTCGTTGTTGTACTGGCTGATCGCGCCGCAGATCACCACGCGGGCGTGCATCGCCAGCCGGGTCAGCGCGGCGTCCAGGATCGGGCCGCCGACGTTGTCGAAGTAGACGTCGATGCCGTCCGGGGCGTGGGTGCGCAGCGCCTTGCGGACGTCCTCGGCGTGGTAGTCGATCGCCGCGTCGAAGCCGAGCTCGTCGGTGAGCAGCGCGCACTTCTCCGGACCGCCCGCGATCCCGACCACCCGGCAGCCCTTGATCTTGGCGATCTGCCCGACCAGGCTGCCGACGGCCCCGGCGGCGCCGGAGACCACCACGGTCTCGCCCTCCTTGAGCGCCCCGACCTCCAGCAGTCCGAAGTAGGCCGTCATCCCGGGCATTCCGAGCGCCCCGAGGTACGTCGACAGCGGCGCGAGCGCGGGATCCACGGTGAGTGCTCCCTTGCCGTCGGACACCGCGTACTCCTGGACCCCGAAGGTGCCCACCACGTGGTCGCCGACCTGGAATTTCGGGTGGTTGGACGCGATGACCTCGACCACCGACCCGGCCCGCATGACCTCGCCCAGGCCCACCGGCGGCAGGTACGAGGGCCGGTCGTCCAGCCAGCCGCGCATGGCCGGGTCGAGCGAGATGTACCGGGTCCGCCCCAGGAACTCGCCGTCGCCCGCCACGCCCACGGGCTCCTCGCCGTGCGCCCAGTCCTCCGCCCGGACCTCCCCGACCGGTCGGCGGGCGAGGCGGATCTGGCGGTTCACTCCGGTCATGGCATCTCCTGGGGCGTGCTCGGGTTCAGCAGGGCAGGGACATGAGTGTAAGCAAGCGCTTAGTCATCTGGTCAGGGCTGGTCAGGGTTCCCCGTTGACCAGCTCCTGGTCGTAGGTGGCGAGGATCGACTCCATCAGTCGGCGGTCCGGGCGCCCGGAGGCGGCGAGGGTGGCCGCCTGGATGAAGAAGTGCTCGAATCCGGCCGGGGTCAGGGTCACCAGAATAGTGGCCGGGGTGTCGCCGATCGCGGTGAAGGAGTGCGGACGGGTGCGCGGGACGTGCATGAACCCGCCCGGGCCCGCCTCGATGACCCGGTCGTCGCAGCGCAGCCGGAAGGCGCCGCTGACCACGTGGAAGATCTCGTCGTGGCCGCGGTGCAGGTGCAGCGGAGCGCCCTCGCCGTGCTGGAACGTGGACTCCAGCACGGCCAGCGAGCCGCCGGTCTGCTCACCCGCCAGCTTGATCACGTACGGGCCGCCCGGTACGTGGAAGCGGCCGCCGCACCCGGGCGGCAGGATGACCGGTTCGCGGCGCGCCTCAGCCATGGCCGAACTCCTTCCGGTGGCGCTCGGCCCAGGCCCGGAACGTCGCCGCCGGACGGCCGGTCAGCTGTTCCACCGTCGGGGTGACGGTCGCGGCGAACGGCTCAAGCGAGGCGGCGCGCAGCGCCGTGATCGCGTCCGCCATCTCGGGGGAGACGCCGCGCCCGAGGATCGCCTCCCGGGCGGCCGCCGGTGACACCTCGGTGAAGGCCAGCGGCAGGCCCAGCACCTCGGCCAGCGTCGCGACCATCTCACCGGGCGAGAGCGCCTGCGGGCCGGTCAGCAGATGGGCCCGGCCGTCGTGCCCGTCCTCGGTCAGGGCGCGGGCGGCGACGGCGGCGATGTCCGCCGGGTCGATGACGGCGACCCGTCCGGCGGCGAACGGCGCCTCGACGGTGGCGGTCGCGCGGATCGGCCCGGCCCAGGCGAGGGCGTTGGACATGAAGCCCATCGGCCGCAGGAACGTCCACGCCGATCCGGCGTCCAGGACGGCCTGTTCACCCGCCCGGTGCCAGCGCGGGACGGGATCGGCGGCGCTCGGATCGGCGACCCGGCCGGAGGACAGCTTCACGACGGCGTCGACGCCGGCCCGGGCGGCCGCGCGGGCGAGGTTGGCGTCATGGCGAGGGATGTCCGGCCCGTCGGAGAGCAGGAACACCCTCCGGACGCCGCGGAGTGCGGCGGCCAGCGAGTCCGGCTCGCCCAGGTCCGCGTAGACGACGTCCACGCCCTCGGGCAGTGCGGCCCGGTCGGGGTGGCGGGTGGCGGCGCGCACGGGCGCGCCGAGGGCGGTCAGCTGGTCGACGAGGGCGCGGCCGACCGTGCCGGTCGCGCCGGTGACGAGTATCACGGGGTCCTCCGGGAGTTTCACTCGTTCCGTTCAAGGGAGTTGAGCAGGTCGTCATGCCAGGCGAGGTCGGCCCGCAGCCGGGCCAGGCAGTGCTCGAAGATCCACGGTTCGAGGCCGGTCAGATCCGGCTTGGCGGCCTCGAACTCCGCCTCGAACAGAGTGATCTGACCGGCCACCGCCTCTCGGCGCGCGGCGACCGCCTCGACCAGTTCCGCGCCCGAGAGGTCCGAGGTGTACTGCAACGCCAGGTCCACCAGGTCGGGCAGCAGCCGCACCCTGCGCAGCGCCGCGTCCCGCAGGGCGGCCAGCTCCTGCCGCCCCCGCTCGGTGATCGCATAGACGGTCCGCTCCGGCGGATTGCCCACCTTCTCACTGCGGACCACCTCGACCAGCCCGTCCCCGGCCATCCGGTGCAGAACGCTGTAGAGCGACCCGGGCTTGACGTCCGTCCACAGCTCGGTGCGGTCCAGCTGCGCCGCCTGTCGGATCTGGTAGCCGTGCATCGGGCCGCCCCGGGCGAGGGCGCTGAGTGCGAAGAGTCGAGAAGTGCTCACGCAGTTAGTCGAACACGACCACGGATTCGTAGTCAAACGCGACTATGGAGGGGTCGGGCCCCGCCCCGGCATGACAGATCGGGCCGCGGACGCGCGAGAGGGGCATGCCGGCCGGCTCCGGCGATCTCGACCTGCCGGGTACGGCGAACTTCTACGGGGGCCGCACCCGTTCGGTGTTCCGGTGCGGCTCCCCGAGCCCTTCCCGCTGGACCTTGACACTGCCGAGTTCTGAACCGCCTCAGGCCCGGAACCGGTCCAGCAGGTGTCCGTACCCTCCCGCTGTCCAGACGCGGTGGCGGAACTCCAAGAGGCTGAGCGCGCCCGCGCCCTGGCCTGCTGCGGGTGGGAAGTGGACGGTCCCGCAGCGGGCGCAGTACCAGGCCTGGGACCAGAGGCGCTCGGCCTTGGGTCGGTCGGCGAGTTCGCGGGCTGCCGCGGCGCGCAGCAGGCCGCCCGTCAGGAGAAGGGCGAGGGCGGCGACCAGTGCGGCGGTGGAGAGGCCGTGGAGGAAGTCGACGTCGGGGAAGGAGTCGGACCACGCGGGATCGGGCTCGGTCGTGAATCGGCCCCGGCCCGAATGGAAGCGCTCCTCGCTGTTGGCGACGAAGAACGCGGCGGCGGCCCCGACCAGGGCGAACACGCCCAGGGTGAGCGGAATGCGTCCGGGCTGCCGGTCCGGGGCGGGGGCCAGCGCCCGGGCGAGGTCGCTGACGACCACGCGGGTCTCGGTGCGGCGGCCGTCCCGTCGGGACCGGACGGTCACGGTGGTTCGCCCGGCTCGGTAGACGGCCGGGACGCTGCGGACCTGGTCGGCGAGCCCGCAGTGCGGGCAGGGCTGCAGCGGTGGCTGCGGTGGCTGCGCTGGCGGTGGTGGTGGTGTGGGTGTGGCGTCGTGCGGTCCCATCGTGTCGTCCCCCCGGGTCGGCGCCCGGCCGGTCGGCCGTTCGTACCGGCTTGGGACGCCGCCCGGCTGGGTCTGGTTGCGGCTCAACTCGCCGAGATCGACGTGGTGTTGGTGGGGACGATGGGGTGCATGCCCGCGACGGGTCGGCCGCTCAGCCCTGCCCGGGAGTCGACGGCGTCCACCCGAGGGCGGGCCCGAGCCGGGTGGCGAGGTCGGTGAGGATCTGCACGTAGTCCTCGTGCTCGAAGCTGAACGGTAGTGCGACGGCCACCTCGTCCACCTCGCGGAATCCGGCGTGGGCGTGCAGTCGTTCGACGAGCTCCGCGGAGCTGCCGACCAGGTCGGGTGCGAAGAGCAGCCGGTTGGGACCCTGCGGGGTGAGGGTGCGCGGGGTGCGGTCGAGGGCGTAGGCCTCGTACTTGGCGCGCTGTTCGGGGGTCGCGCTGTCGGTGGGGATGATCACCAGGCCCTGGGAGACCCGGGCCCGCTCGCGGTCGGGGTGCAGGGCGCGGAACGTGCGGATCTGCTCGGCCTGGACCTCGGCGAAGTCCGGTACGGAATCCGTCTGTTCGGGCTTGACCACGCTGCTGGTGAGCAGGTTGAGCCCGTGTTCGCCGGCCCACCGCGCCGAGCGCAGACTGCCGGCGCCGTACCAGAGCCGGTCGGCCAGGCCGGGGGAGTGCGGCTGGACACGGCGCGAGTACACCTCGATGCCCTCGGTGCCGGCGAAGTCGGAGGCGTCCTCGCCGCGGATCAGGGCGAGCAGCCGTTCGGCCCGGAGGTAGCCGAAGTCCTCGTCCTCGCCGGTGTCGGGGTAGAGCGCGCCGCGCACCTGCTCGTAGTGGACGGGCGGGCCGACGCTGAAGCCGGGGTTGAGCCGGCCGCCGGAGAGCAGGTCGACGGTGGCGAGGTCCTCGGCGAGCCGCAGCGGGTTCTCCCAGCCGAGCGGGGTGACGGCGGTGCCGAGCTGGATGCGGCTGGTGCGCTGGGTGGCGGCGGCGAGGACGGCGACGGGGGAGGAGATCCCGTACTGGAGGTGGCGGTGGCGCAACCAGGCGCTGTCGAGGCCGAGCTGCTCGCCGAGGGTGATCAGTTCCAGGGTGGTCTCGTGGCCGCGGCGCGGGTCGGCCTCGTCGAAGAGCCCGATGGTCAGGAAGCCGAGTTTCCGCAGCGGGCGGGGGGAGGGCGGCATGGTGGCGGCTCCGCGTGGGATCGGGCGGCCCCGGGAGGGCCGGTCGGGGGTGGTGCCCGTCGACGGTACGCAGACGGCGCGCGGTGCCACAAGATCGACGCGCGATCCGGCCATCGGACCGCAATGGTCCGCAATCGACCGCAACAGGGCGTAACAGCCGGCCGGCCGCGCACGCGGCGGGCCCCCGCCCGGTGGAGCGGGGGCCCGCCGTGACCGCCTCGGGTTCAGCAGCTGCGCAGCTCCGGGCTCTGGTTGCGGATCTGGTTGTGCAGCGAGGTGAACTCGAGGTACGCCTCGCTGTCCTCGGCGCCGGGCCGGAAGGCGCCGACGCGGTGGCAGTTGACGAAGGCGAGCTTCACGCCGAAGTGGTCCTCCAGGCTGCCCCGGATGGCGTTGCTGGCCAGCGCGCGCAGCAGCTGGGCGCGCTGCTCGTCGCTGGGGGTGGTGTTGTCGGTGGTGAACTCGGCGTCGGTGGCGGAGAGTTCGGTGCTCAGCCCGGCGACGACCTGGTAGGCGTACGGGAGCGAGCTGCGGACGGTGTCGAGGAAGTCGGCCTCGTCCACGCGGCCGTTGCGGGCCTGGTCGAGGAGGGCGGGGGAGACGTCGAGCGACATGGGTGTCCTCTTTCGCGGGGCGCGCGGGTACGCGGTCGGGGATAGTTGGCGAAGATGAAAACCATTTGCGTAAAGGACTGTCCTGGACACCCCGACGATCTGTCAAGTACCGCCCCCCGAAGGCGCACCCCCGAGGGGGCCTGGCGAGGCGGCGCCACCCGCTATGACGGGACTCCCGCGAGCCACCTCGCCAGCCTCCACCTTCACGGCGCAATGATCTGGACCAAAGACCCCACCGGAGCCACCGCTTGATCACGACCACATCCGTGCCCTGATGCCACGTAGATCTTGCCCGGCTGCGAGTCACCGGGCGCCACGGCTACCGCACCATGGCGGAACGAGTCAGACCGGTGTACGCCTTGGACAACATCGTGGTGACGCTGCCGAGCTCGAAGGAATGACCGTCTACGGCACGCACCGGCTGCACTTCGTAGGCCGTGCCGGTGAGAAAGACCTCGTCGGCATGTTGCAGTTCCTCGGGCTGGATGTGCCTTTCGTGGACGGAAATCCCCAGCTCCTGGGCGAGGGCCAGGACCGTCTGCCGGGTGATGCCGTTGAGGAAGGTGTCCGCGGTCGGCGTGTGCAGGGCTCCGTCGATCACCAGGAAGAGATTGGCTCCGGTGGCCTCTGCCAGGTATCCGCGGAAGTCCAGGAGAAGGGCGTCGTCGCAGCCGGCCGCCTCCGCCTCGTCGCGGGCGAGGGTGCAGATGTTGTACAGCGACGCCGCTTTCGCCCGTACCGGCGCAGTGTCAGGAGAAGGACGCCGCCATCGGGACGTGTGCAGCCGAATACCACGGCTGTGCGCGTCGCCGGAGAACACGTACGGCCACTCCCACGCGGCGATCGCGACGTGGACGGATGTCCCCGCCCCGGACACGCTGATCTGCTCGCTGCCCCGCCAGGCCACGGGCCTGACGTATCCGTCGACGATTCCCTGGTGCCGGATGGTCTCCCGCATGGCGGCGTCCAGTTCCGTGGGACTGAAAGGGATGCGGAAATTCAGTTCCCGTGCCGAGGTGTGGAGACGCTGGAAGTGCTCGACGGCCTTGAACGGCCGGCCGTCGTACACGCGAATGCCCTCGAAGATGCCGCCGCCGTAGTGCAGGCCATGGGAGAGGACGTGCAGGTGGGCGTCGCGCCACGGCACGAACGCTCCGTCCAGCCAGATCACGCCGTCACGGTCGTCGAACGGAACGGAGGTCACGCCTGCCCCTTGTGGTCGGTGTCGTCTGCGTAGTCGATGCGGATGGACTGTTCGAGGAACCGGTGGAACTCCTCGGCCTCGGCGATGTTTGCGTGACGGGACAGGACGAACGCCGGATAGCCGGTGAAGTCCGGATAGGGCCGCACGACGTCTCCGGGGAAGAGCATCTGCACGACGTGATCGACCCTGGGGTCGTCGCCCAGTTCGGCCAGGCCGTGGATCGTGGTGATCCGTCCGGAACCGCCGCAGGGGACGATGTAGTTGGCTGCGGCCGCCAAGGGCGTCGGCAACGGGCCGGAGCCCAGGGATTCGGTGGCGGCCCCGGCTGCGATCCGCAGTGCCTGCGCGGCGAAGTCGATACCGGTCACCCCGGAGGTGATGTAGTGGGACACCCCGGAGCCCCCGATCCGGGCCCCCATCTCCAGCAGGTACGGCGTCACGCCACCGCGCAGGCGCAGTTCCGTGTGGGTGGGCCCGTCCGTGATGCCGAGGGCTCGGTGCGCGGCGACTACCTCGCGCCGGATGTCCTCCTGAACAGCCTCGGGCAGAGCGGCCGGTGCGCGGTAGACGCCCTCCTCGAAGTGGGGCCCCTGGGGGTCGCCCTTGTAGCCGATGGCCAGGACCCGGACGTCGCCGCCGTGGGCGAGGGACTCGACGGCGAACTCGGGGCCGTCCAGGTACTCCTCGACCACCAGGCCGTCCGTGCGGCCGAGCTTGCTCGCAGAGGTCTGCCACACCTCGTCCACGACGCTCTTCAGGTTCTGCGGGGACTCCGCTTTGGTGACGCCGAGGCTGGAGAAACCGTGTGCCGGCTTCACCACGACGGGAAAGGCCAGGCGCGCCGCCTTCTCCCAGTCGGCCGGGTCGTCCAGCCGGACGAACCCCGGCACGTTGAGGCCCGCCTCGGCCAGACGCTCCCTCATGACGCGCTTGTCCTGCGCGCCGAGCGCCACGTCGCGGCCGATACCGGGAAGTCCGAGCAGTTCGGCGACCTCGGCGACGAATGGCACGGCAGGGTCGTAGAGGGTGACGATGCCCTGGAAGGCGTTCTCCTCGTAGCGTCGCCGCAGGGCGTCCAGCGCGCCGGCCCGGTCGGCTTCGACGTCCAGCCGCAGTACGTCCACCACGGCGGGCGGCAACCGGTCCTCGGACACCGCTTCGTCGGGCCGGGGCACCAGCACGAGGTCGATCCCGGCTCGTTCGGCACTCTCGAAGACCCAGGGGAGCGAGGTGCGCTGGTAGACCAGTACGAGGGTGGGTTTGGGGCTGTTCGCTGTCATCACGAGGTCCTTTGCCGTCACGATGTTCCTTGCTGGGTGTGAACTTCGGGTCCCTTCCTGGTGTGCCTCTCGTCCGAAGCCGCCTCGACCGCGGCGCGCCCGGCAGGGCGGGCACCGCCGATGGTGAGCCACACACCGACCCCGCACAGCAGGAGCAGCAGGAGCACGAGCGGTCGAGGCGCGGCCTCCCGGCCCATGGCCCACTCCCCCAGGCGCACCAGGAACGGCACCACGAGTGCGAGCGCGGAGGTGAACAACGGCCCCTTGCGCAGGATGAGTTCGTGCGAGATGAGGAAGACCGGGGCGGTGAGGACCGCGCCGAGAACCGCGATGCCGCCCCAGTCGGCCAGGGAGACGCCGCCGAGCGGGACGAACAGGACGACCGTCAGCCCCAGCATGACCGTGCCCGCCCCGGTGACGGCGGGCAGCGCCGCGACCGGAGTCAGGTCCGCCATGCGTCGCCGGTAGACGTAGCCGTACACCGCGTACGTGAAGGTGCCGCCGAGTGCCAGCAGCCCTCCGCCCACCAGGGCGCCCCCACCGGCCCCGGAGCCTGCGCCGCCGGCCGCGGAGGCGTCGGCCAGGGCGTACCCGCAGGCCGCGACCACGGCCAGCACCGTGCCCAGGACCTTGCGAAGTGTGGAGGGCTCGCGGAAGGCGGCGACTCCGATCACGAAGGTGATACAGGGCAGCAGGGAGACGATCAGGCCGACCCGGGAGGCTCCGATGAAGCCGGTCCCGAGCAGCGTTCCTGAGTAGTACGCGAAGAAGCCGAGGAAGGCCAGCAGCGCGACACTTCCGCCGCGGGCGGTCGCGGCCCGGACGTCGGACCGCGACCGCGGGTACAGCAGGGCGATGACGGTGATGACCACGAAACTGGCCGCTGTCCGCCCGGCCGCCACCGCCAGCGGGGGAACGCCGTCGACCAGACGCCCGGCGAGCAGCCAGCCGGCGGCCAGCAGGGCGATCATCAGTGCCGAGAGGGCGGGCACCACGAGGTGCCCGCCCCGGCGGGGGCGCGGGGGTGCGTCCCTCACCATTCCGCCCGCTCGAACTCCAACGCGGGCATCCGGTCCAGCCCCTGCTTGGCGCGCAGCAGGACCCGCTGGTCCTCGGTGAAGGCGTACCGCTGCCGTGCCGTACCGGCAGCGGCGGGCTCGGGAGCCGGAAGGTACCTGCGGACCAGTTGCTTGGCCGCCGAGCGGTACTCGTCGTCGGTCGTGACGTTCGCCTCCAGCTTTTCGACCGTGGCGACGAACTCCCGTAGCGCGTCGAGAGCCTTGTCCCGGTCGAAGCGCAGCAGTTCGCCGTCGGCCGGGGAGCCGGCCAGCGCACCGTGCTCGCGCAGCCAGGAGTAGAGGAGGACCCCGGTGCCCGAGTCGAAGTTGCGGGTGGCGTCATCCGCCTGCGGGTAGCGGAAGACCCGCTCCAGCAGGATCATGTCGACCTGTTCCGCCGCGAACGGGACGACACCGCTGTCCGCACAGGCCAGAACGGTCTTGGCGTCGACCTTGATCTCCTCCAGCAGGCCGACGAACCAGTTCATCTTGAGCGAGATGTGCTGGTCGAACGGCCAGAGCCCCTGGTAGTGCATCGAGTCGTGCAGATAGCCCCAGATGGCGCGGGCCTCGAAGCACACGTCGGCGTCCAGGCCCGTGGACGCACGGGGCAGGGACTCCGGAGTCAGGACGGCCGCCGCACCGGGAAGCGCGTAGGTCTCGTGGATCTTCCGCATCTTGTTGTAGAAGAACATGGCGTACGGCTGCTCGGTGATCTTGTCGTGAGCGGCCACGTTCTCCGGGAAGAACACCAGGCAGTTGCCCTGCCTGAAACCTGCGCTGCCGGTGATCAGAACGAGCGACTGGCAGTTGTTCTTGGGATGCGGGTACGACACGGCCAGCTCCGGCAGCGCGGCAGGCTCCTTGCGCAGTGCGAAGAAGCAGTCCAGTCGCTTGCCGACGGGCGGCGCGCTGTTCGTGCTCTGCAGCGGTGCGAGGAAGAAGACGGCCGAGCCGTCCTCGGGTACGCGCAGGGCGTCTCGCGAGCGTGCGAAGTGCGGCAGTGTGTCGAGGCCGGCCGCGAGCCAGCCGTCGACATCGGCGGCCAGCGCGGCCGCCTGGCCGTCCCGTCCACGCCGCGCGTACCAGGCACACGCCTCGTCGCGGATACGGCCGAGCAGCGCCCGGTCCTCTTCGGTCGCTCCGGGAACGGTGCCGTCGTCTGCCTGACGCTCCCGGAAGCGGTCGACCTTCGGGATGAGAGACCCGGCCAGTTCGTCGGCATCGGAGAGCAGGTCTGCGTGGACCGGAGCGGTCGCGATGGTCACAGGGCGGCTCCCACCGGGAGCCGCTGCTCGTCCTCGGCGCCGACCGCCAGAACCTGATGGACGGTGAACACCATGGGCACGGCGCCGAAGTCCCGTACCACGCGCAGTCCGTGGTTCTCGGCCGCGACGATGGTGGTGATGCAGCCCTCGACGCGACCTTCGGCACACTCGATGGCCGCCCGGGAGTTGCTCAGGACCTCCTGGATCTCCGTGCCGACGGGCACAAGACCCGTGGGCGCCGGGTGCGAGGCGACCGCGGCGGGCATGTCGACCCCATTGGTGGCGAGCACCATGTTGTGCGTCGGCATGATGAAACTGTCGACCATGTGCAGGCGGTGCAGGTTCCCGAACACTAAGGTGTGCAGCTCCGGATAGACCGCGCAGGCGACCAGCGCATGCTGTCCGTCGTCCGGAACGGCGTCGAGCGCGGACTCGATGGAGGAGTGCAGCTCCACCGTTCCCCGGACTCCCCGCCGGCGCAGCCATTCGTGGGACGCGGCTTCCAGATTGGTGCCGTGCGGGCCAAGCGTGTGCAGGTGCCGGACGCCGTCCGCCCCGATTTTCGTATGCCTCATCGGCTCTCCCTCCCCCAATGAAAGATCAAAGCGACCGTGCCAGGTGGTTCCTGGAGGTCTTGGACAGGAGAACATGCCCGATGAAAGTGATCAAGTGAGTGCAGACGTGATCTCGGATGATGGCCCCGGGTGATAGGGAACACAACCGTTCATTGCGGATGTGCAGGTGCTTCCCGGGGCATGATGGTCAATCAGTTCGAAATCATGCCATCGGGGCCGGGTGCCGTGGTGGGTGTTGCGAAGCTCGCTCTCCCGCATCGCTGTCGCCGGAGCGACGACCTGCCCGCGGACAGGGGCGTTCAGGGGCGGCGTGCGTCGGAAGTCTCGCAAATTCCTTAGCCTCACCTCTGGTTCGCTGGCCGTGCCGAGAGCGCTCCGCGAGCAGTGGCTGAAGGGGAACGGATGTCCAAGCGTGCACTGATCACCGGGGTGACCGGTCAGGACGGGTCGTACCTGGCCGAGCACCTGATCTCCCTGGGATACGAGGTCTGGGGCCTGACCAGGGGGCAGGCCAACCCGAGGAAGGGCCGGGTCAGCAGGTTGATCCCGGACCTGCGGTTCGTCGACGGCGACCTGATGGACCAGAGCAGTCTGGTCTCCGCGGTCGACACCATCCAGCCCGACGAGGTGTACAACCTCGGGGCGATCTCCTTCGTGCCGATGTCCTGGCGCCAGCCGGAACTCGTCACCGAGGTCAACGGCACCGGCGTGCTGCGGGTGCTGGAGGCGATCCGGATGGTCAGCGGGATCAACAAGCCGGCCGGTGCCGCCGGCGGTCCCGGGCGGATCCGGTTCTACCAGGCCTCCAGCTCCGAGATGTTCGGCATGGTGGCGGAGACCCCGCAGAACGAGCGGACCACCTTCCACCCGCGCAGCCCGTACGGCGTGGTGAAGACCTACGGTCACTACATCACCCGCAACTACCGTGAGTCCTACGGGATGTACGGTGTCTCGGGGATCCTGTTCAACCACGAGTCGCCGCGCCGCGGGGCCGAGTTCGTGACCCGGAAGATCTCCCTCGCGGTCGCGCAGATCAAGCTCGGCCTGCAGGACCGGCTGCTGCTCGGCAACCTCGACGCGGTCCGCGACTGGGGCTTCGCCGGGGACTACGTCCGGGCGATGCACCTGATGCTCCAGCAGGACGAGCCGGGCGACTACGTCATCGGCACCGGGCGGATGCACTCGGTGCGGGACGCGGCCCGGATCGCCTTCGAGTGCGTCGGGCTCGACTGGGAGCGGTACGTCGAGGTCGACCCGGGGCTCGTGCGGCCCGCCGAGGTGGAGACGCTCTGCGCCGACGCCGGCAACGCGCGGGAGACGCTGGGCTGGGAGCCGAAGGTCGACTTCCCCGAGCTCATGCGGATGATGGTCGAGTCCGACCTGGCACAGGCGCGCGTGGCCCGCGACTACGACGAGGTGCTGGCCGGCGCCCGCTGGTGACACCGGCCGGGCACAACGGAAGGGCGGTGGGGACGCGAAATCCCCACCGCCCTACCGTTGTTCGACGGCCCGCCCGCTCGGCGGCCGGGAGAGCTCCAGGATCGCCAGCGCGATCCCGGCGCCCTGGTCGCCGAGCCGGGCGGCGTAGCGGCGCAGCATCGCGTTCTCCTGCGCGAGGCTGGTGGTCGGCAATCCGGCGGCGCGGCGGCTGAGTTGGTGGCCGCGGGCCAGCCGGATACGGTGGACCAGCTGGGCGATCAGCTGCTCGTCGAGCTCGCTCAGCTCGGCCGCGGCCGGGTCCGTGGAGCCCTCGGTGGAGGGCAGCGGCACTCTCGGTGCGTCGCCGTGCGGGAAGGGTTCGGGCATGGCGGTGATCCTCGTCGACGTCGGGGCGCTCGGCCCGGTCGGGCCGCACCCATGGCTCGCGCAACTGACGATCCAGCCGAACGGCCCGGCAAATCCCTAGAGTCCGGCGGCCGTTCGGACATGATCGACAGACCCTAGGGAAATTCGGCGCGGCCCCGATCGAGACTGGGCGCTGGAGTGCGGGAATGCGAGCGCCGCGCGTGCCGGGCACGCGGGCCGTCCTCAAGCGGATCCCTGCCGTTCGCCGGTCTTCCAGATGGGTTGCGTCGATGATGGACAAGGAACAGAAGCTCCGGGACTACCTCAAGCGGGCCAGCGCGGACCTCCAGCGCTCCCGGCAGCGGGTGGACGAGCTGGAGGCGGCCGCCCGGGAGCCGATCGCCATCGTGGGGATGAGCTGCCGCTTCCCCGGCGGGGTCGCGGCTCCCGAGGACCTCTGGGCGATGCTCGTCGCCGGCGAGGACGGCATCACCGGCCTGCCCGCCGACCGCGGCTGGGAGCTCGACCCGGCGGACGGGCCGGTCGACGTCCGGGGCGGGTTCCTGCAGGGCGCCGCCGACTTCGACCCGGGCTTCTTCGGCATCTCGCCACGCGAGGCGCTGTCCATGGACCCGCAGCAGCGCGTCCTGCTGGAGGCGTCCTGGGAGGCCATCGAGCGCGCGGGCATCGACCCGAGCAGCGTCCGCGGCACCCGCACCGGCGTCTTCGTCGGCGCGATGCCGCAGGACTACCGCACCGGGCCGGACGACGACGTCCAGGGCTTCGTGCTGACCGGCAACGCGACCAGCGTGATCTCCGGCCGCCTCTCCTACGTCCTCGGCGCCGTCGGCCCGGCCGTCACCGTCGACACCGCGTGCTCGTCGTCGCTCGTCGCGCTCCACCTGGCCGCGCAGTCGCTGCGCGCGGGGGAGTGCGGCATGGCGCTCGCCGCGGGCGTCACCGTCATGTCGACCCCCACCACCTTCGTCGAGTTCGCCCGCCAGGGCGGCCTGGCCTCGGACGGCCGCTGCCGCTCCTTCGCCGACTCCGCGGACGGCACCGGGTGGGCCGAGGGCGTCGGCGTGCTCGTCCTGGAGCGGCTGTCGGTGGCCCGGCGCAACGGGCACCGGGTGCTGGCCGTCGTGCGCGGCACCGCCGTCAACCAGGACGGCGCCTCCAACGGGCTCACCGCGCCCAACGGGCCGTCCCAGCAGCGCGTCATCGAGCAGGCGCTGCGCAACGCGCGGCTCTCCGCCGACCAGGTGGACGCGGTCGAGGCACACGGCACCGGTACCGTCCTCGGCGACCCGGTCGAGGCCCAGGCGCTGCTCGCCACCTACGGGCGCGGGCGGGACCCGCAGCGCCCGCTGCTGCTCGGCTCGGTGAAGTCGAACCTGAGCCACACCCAGGCCGCGGCGGGCATGGCCGGGGTGATCAAGACGGTGCTGGCGCTGCGGCACGAGCTGCTGCCACGCACCCTGCACGTGGACGAGCCGTCGACGCACGTCGACTGGGAGTCCGGCGCCGTCCGGCTGCTGACCGAGGCGACACCGTGGCCGCAGGGCGCCGAGCCGCGCCGGGCGGGCGTCTCGTCCTTCGGCCTCAGCGGCACCAACGCGCACGCCATCATCGAGGAGGCGCCGGCGGCGGAGGAGGCGCCCGCGTCCGAGGCCGTCGAGGCCGGGATGCTGCCCTGGCTGGTCTCCGGCCGCACCCCCGAGGCGCTGCGCGCCCAGGCCCAGCGGCTGGTCGCGTTCCTGGCGACGGACGCCGAGGGCCCCGACGCCGACCTCGCCCACGCGCTCGCCACCACCCGCGCCGCCCTGGAGCACCGCGCCGTCGTCACCTCGGCCGGCCGCGCCGAGGCCGTCGCGGCGCTCACCGCGCTCGCGGAGGGCGAGGGCGACGGCCGGGCGGTGCTCGGCACCACCCAGGGCCGGGGCAAGCTCGCCTTCCTGTTCGCCGGCCAGGGCTCGCAGCGCCTCGGCATGGGCCGCGAACTGGCCGCCCGCTTCCCGGTGTTCGCCGCCGCGCTGGACGAGGTGCTCGCCGGGCTCGACGTCCGGCTCGAAGGCCGGCCGGGCGGGCAGCTGCGCGAGGTGATCTGGGGTTCCGACGAGGACGCCCTGAACCACACCGGTCACGCGCAGCCCGCGCTGTTCGCCGTCGAGGTCGCGCTGTACCGGCTGCTGGAGTCCTGGGGCGTGCGCCCGGACTTCCTGGCCGGCCACTCCGTCGGCGAGATCGCCGCCGCGCACGTCGCCGGGGTGTTCACCCTCGCCGACGCATGCGTCCTGGTCGCCGCCCGGGCCCGCCTGATGCAGGCCCTGCCGGCCGGCGGCGCCATGGTCGCGGTGCAGGCGAGCGAGGACGAGGTCCTCCCGCTGCTCGGCGACGGGGTGTCGCTGGCCGCCGTCAACGGGCCGCAGAGCGTGGTCGTCGCGGGCGAGACCGCGGCGGCCGAGGCCGTCGGTGCGCACTTCGCCGAACTCGGCCGCAAGGTACGGCGGTTGCGCGTCTCGCACGCCTTCCACTCGCCGCTCATGGACCCGATGCTCGACGAGTTCCGCGCCGTCGTCGCCGGGCTGGACCCGCAGGCGCCCGCGATCCCGGTCGTCTCGACGCTCACCGGCACGCTCGCCACCGTCCAGCAGCTCACCTCCGCCGACTACTGGGCCGACCAAGCCCGCCAGGCCGTCCGCTTCGCCGACGCCGTCGGCTGGCTCGGCGGCCACGGCACCGGGCAGTTCCTCGAACTCGGCCCGGACGGTGCCCTCGCCGCGCTCGCCCAGGGCGTCCTCGACGAGGCGGCCGGCGAAGGCTGCACCGCCCTCGCCGCGCTGCGCCCCGGCCGCGACGAGACCGAGGCGCTCACCGAGGCCCTCGCCGGGCTGCACGTGCGCGGTGTCCCGGTGCGCTGGGACGCCTACTTCGAGGGCACCGGCGCCCGCCGTGCCGACCTGCCCACCTACGCCTTCCAGCACAAGCGCTACTGGCCGAAGAGCGCGCTCTCGCGCACCGGCGACGTCCGCGCCGCCGGGCTCGGCTCGGCCAACCACCCGCTGCTCGCCGCCGCCGTCTCGCTCGCCAACACCGACGGCCTGCTGCTGACCGGCCGGCTCTCGCTGCGCACCCATCCGTGGCTGGCCGACCACGCCGTCGACGGCACCGTGCTGCTGCCCGGCACGGCCTTCCTGGAGCTCGCCGTGCGCGCGGGCGACGAGGTCGGCTGCGAGCGCGTCGAGGAGCTGACGCTCACCGCGCCGCTGCCGCTGCCCGACCAGGGCGGCGTGCAGGTGCAGGTGTGGGCCGGACGGGCCGACGCGAGCGGGCGGCGCACCGTCGGCGTCTACGCCCGCCCCGAGGGCGATGAGGACGCCCCGTGGACCCAGCACGCCGACGGCATCCTCGCGCCGGGCGACTCGGCGGGTGAACAGCGGGTCATCGCGGAGGAGTTCACGCAGTGGCCGCCGGCCGGCGCCGAGGCCCTGGACCTGGAGGGCCTGGACGAGCGCCTCGCCGGTGCGGGCTTCCGCTACGGCCCGGCCTTCCGCGGGCTGCGCGCGGCCTGGCGGCGCGGCGAGGACGTATTCGCCGAGGTCACCCTGGACGAGGGCGCGAGCGGCGAGGCCGGCGCGTTCGGGATCCACCCGGCGCTGCTGGACGCGGCGCTGCACGCTACGGCGTTCCTGGGGCTCGGCGGGGTGCCGTTCTCCTGGCAGGACGTCAGCCTGCACGCCGCGGGCGCCTCGGTGGTGCGGGTGCGGCTGTCCGCGACCGGCGACGACTCGGTCGCCGTCGAGGTCGCCGACGAGGCGGGCGGCCCGGTCGTCTCGGTCGGCTCGCTGCTGCTGCGGGCGCTCCCGGCGCTGGCCGGTGCGGGCGCCGGGCCGGTCCGGGACGCGATGTTCGAGCTGCGCTGGTCCCGGCCGCGCGGCGGCGCGCAGGCGCCCGCCTCGGTGGCCGTCCCGGACACGGACCCGCTCGGCCTCGGCGTGCTGCCGACGGCGGGCGAGGACCCGGCCGAGGTGGTGCTCGTGCCGCTCGCGGGCGACCCGGCCGACCCGGTCGGCTCGGCCCACGCGTTGACGGCTCTGGCGCTGGCCCGGCTCCAGCAGTGGCTCGCGGAGGACACGGCCGGCCGGCTGGTCTTCGTGACCCGGGGCGCCGTCGCCACCACGGCGGACGAGGAGGTCACCGACCCGGCCGCGGCCGCCGTGTGGGGCCTGGTGCGGTCCGCGCAGGCCGAACACCCGGGCCGCTTCGGCCTGGTCGACCTGGACCCGGCCGGCGGCCCGCTGCCCGAGCGCGCCCTGGGCGGCGACGAGCCGCAGCTGGCCGTGCGCGGCGGCGCCGTGCTCGCGGCCCGGCTGGCCCGCGCGGGCGCGGTGGCCGTGACCGGCGCCGCATGGAACCCGGACGGGACCGTCCTGATCACCGGTGGCACCGGAGGCCTCGGCGCCGTCCTCGCCCGGCACCTGGTGGCCGAGCACGGCGTCCGTCGCCTCGTGCTCGCGAGCCGCCGGGGAGCCGCGGCCGAAGGCGCCGCCGACCTGGCCGCGCGGCTCACCGAGGCGGGCGCCGAGGTCGCCGTCGAGGCGTGCGACCTCACCGACCGCGCCGCCGTCGAGCGCCTGATCGCGGGCGTGCCGGCCGGACACCCGCTGACCGCCGTGGTGCACGCCGCCGGCGTGCTCGACGACGGCGTCGTCGAGCAGCTCACCCCCGAGCGGCTCGCCGCCGTCCTGCGGCCCAAGGCCGACGCCCTGTGGCACCTCCACCAGGCCACCCGCGCCCTGGACCTCGCCGCGTTCGTCGTCTTCTCGTCCTTCTCCGGCACCGTCGGCGCGGCCGGGCAGGCCAACTACGCCGCGGGCAACGCCTTCGCGGACGCGCTCGTGCGCACCCGCCGGGCCGCCGGACTGCCCGCACACTCGCTCGGCTGGGGCCCCTGGGCCCCCGTCGGCGGAATGACCGGAGGGCTCACCGACGCGGACCTCGACCGGCTCGCCCGGCTCGGCACCCCGGCGCTCTCCGAGGCCAACGGCACCGCGCTGTTCGACGCCGCCCTCGCCCGCCCCGAGGCCGTCCTGCTGCCCGTCCGCCTCGACCTCCCGGCGCTGCGCGCCCGGGGCGAGGTGCCGCCGCTCCTGCGCGGCCTGATCCGCACCCCCGCACGGCGCGCGGCCGTGACCGCCACCGAGGCGGCCGGTGCCCTCACCCGCCAGCTCGCCGGGCTGGACGAGCGCGCCCGCACCGAGGCCGTCGTCGACCTGGTCCGTGCCCAGGTCGCGGCCGTGCTGCGGCACGCCGACGCGTCCGAGGTCGACCCGCACCGCCCGTTCCAGGACCTCGGCTTCGACTCGCTGACCGCCGTCGAGCTGCGCAACCGCCTGAGCGCCGCCACCGGCCTGCGCACCTCCGCGACCGTCGTCTTCGACTACCCGACCGTCACCGCCCTCGCCGGGCACGTCCTGGACGGCCTGACGGGCGCCCAGGCGCCCGCCGCCGCGGCCCCCGTGCGCGCGGCGGCCGACGACGAGCCGATCGTCATCGTCGGCATGAGCTGCCGCTACCCCGGCGGCGTCGCCTCGCCCGAGGACCTGTGGCGCCTGCTGCGCGAGGGCACCGACGCGATCTCCGGCCTGCCTACCGACCGCGGCTGGGACGTCGAGTCGCTCTACCACCCGGACCCGGACCACCTCGGCACCAGCTACACCCGCTTCGGCGGCTTCCTGCACGAGGCCGCCGACTTCGATCCGGGCTTCTTCGGCATGAGCCCGCGCGAGGCGCTGGCCACCGACGCCCAGCAGCGCCTGCTGCTGGAGGCCTGCTGGGAGGCGGTCGAGCGGGCCGGGATCGACCCGGTGTCGCTGCGCGGCAGCCGCACCGGCGTGTTCGCCGGCGTGATGTACAACGACTACTCCGCGCTGCTCGCGGGCGGCCGCTTCGAGGGCCACCAGGGCAGCGGTACGTCGCCCAGCATCGCCTCCGGCCGCGTCTCCTACACGCTCGGCCTGGAGGGCCCGGCCGTCACCGTCGACACCGCGTGCTCGTCGTCGCTCGTCGCCATGCACTGGGCCATGCAGGCCCTGCGCGCCGGCGAGTGCACGCTGGCCCTGGCCGGCGGCGTCACCGTGATGTCCACCCCGACCTCGCTGATCGAGTTCTCCCGCCAGCGCGGCCTCGCCCCGGACGGGCGCTGCAAGGCGTTCTCCGACCGGGCCGACGGTGTCGGCTGGTCCGAGGGTGTCGGTGTGATCGCCCTGGAGCGCCTGTCCGACGCGCGCCGCAACGGGCACCCCGTCCTCGCCGTCGTGCGCGGCTCCGCCGTCAACCAGGACGGCGCCTCCAACGGGCTCACCGCCCCGAACGGGCCCTCCCAGCAGCGCGTGATCCGCCAGGCCCTGGCCACCGCCGGGCTCGCCACGGCCGACGTCGACGTCGTCGAGGCGCACGGCACCGGCACCTCCCTGGGCGACCCGATCGAGGCCCAGGCGCTGCTGGCCACCTACGGCCAGGACCGCGAACTCCCGCTGCTTCTCGGCTCGGTGAAGTCCAACCTCGGCCACACCCAGGCCGCCGCGGGCGTCGCGGGCGTGATCAAGATGGTGCTGGCGATGCGACACGGCGTCGTGCCCCGCACCCTGCACGCCGCCGAGCCGTCCTCCCACGTGGACTGGGACGAGGGCGCGGTGGAGCTGCTGACCGAGGAGGCGGACTGGCCGGAGACCGGCCGCCCGCGCCGGGCCGGCGTGTCCTCCTTCGGCTTCAGCGGCACCAACGCCCACGTCATCCTCGAACAGGCCCCCGTCGTCGTCCCGCGGGATGCCACCCCGGCCGTCGCGGAGCCCGTCCTGCTGTGGCCGCTGGCCGGCCGCAGCCCGGCCGCGCTGCGCGACCAGGCCGCCCGCCTGCGGGCCTTCGCCACCGCGGACCCGGCCGCGAGCCCGGCCGACCTCGGCCTCTCGCTCGCCACCACCCGCTCCGGCTTCGACCACCGCGCCGTCGCCGTCGGTGGCGACCGCGACGAGCTGCTCGCCGCCCTGAGTGCCCTCGCCGCGGGCGAGTCCGCCGCCGGGCTGGTCGCGGGCGAGAGCGGCGCCGGCAAACTCGCCGTGCTGTTCGCCGGCCAGGGCGCACAACGCCTCGGCGCCGGACGCGAACTCGCCGGGCGCTTCCCGGTGTTCGCCGAGGCACTGGACGAGGTGCTGCGCGAGTTCGGCCCCCGGCTGGAGCGCCCGCTGCGCGACGTGCTGTGGGGCGAGGACGAGGAGCTGCTGAACCGCACCGGCTGGGCCCAGCCCGCGATCTTCGCCGTCGAGGTCGCGCTGTTCCGCCTGGTCGTCTCGCTCGGAGTGCGGTCCGACGTGCTGCTCGGCCACTCCGTCGGCGAGATCGCGGCCGCGCACTGCGCCGGGGTGCTCCCGCTCGCCGACGCGTGCGCGCTCGTCGCCGCGCGGGCCCGGCTGATGGACGCGCTGCCCGAAGGCGGCGCCATGGTCTCCGTCGAGGCCACCGAGGACGAGGTGCTGCCGCGCCTGGTGCCCGGCGTCTCCGTCGCGGCCGTCAACGGGCCGCGGGCCGTGGTGATCTCCGGCCTGGAGGACGAAGTCCTGCGCATCGCCGGGGAGTTCGCGACCGAGGGCCGCCGCACCAAGCGGCTGCGGGTCTCGCACGCCTTCCACTCGCCGCTGATGGAGCCGATGCTGGAGGAGTTCCGGCGCACCGTCGTGGAGCTGGACTTCCGCGCGCCGGTCATCCCGCTGGTCTCCGACACCACCGGCGAGCTCGCCACCGAGGCGCAGCTGTGCTCGCCCGAGTACTGGGTCGAGCACGTACGCCGGGCCGTCCGCTTCGCCGACGGCGTCCGCGCCGCCCGCGCGGCCGGCGCCGCCACCTTCCTCGAACTCGGCCCGGACGGCGTGCTTTCCGCGCTCACCGAGGAGATCCTGGCCGACACTGTTCCGGCCGGTCATGGCGCAGTGACGGCCGTCCCGCTGCTGCGCGCCGGGCGCCCCGAGGAGCGGACCGCCGCCCTCGCGCTGTCGGTGCTCCATGTGCGCGGCCACGCCCTGGACTGGGCCGCGCTGTACGCGGGCACCGGCGCCGGCCGCACCGACCTGCCCACCTACGCGTTCCAGCACGAGCGCTACTGGCCCGAGGCCGAGCCCGGCACCGCCGCCCAGGCCGCCGACCCCGCCGACTCCGCCCTGTGGGGCGCAGTCGAGCGCGGCAGCGCCGCCGAACTCGCCGGCCTGCTCGGCCTGCGCGACGAACAGCACGCCGGCCTCTACGCCCTCCTGCCCGCCCTCGCCGACTGGCGCCGCACCCGGCACGAGAAGGCCCAGCTCGACGCCGCCCGCTACCGCGTCCACTGGCGGCCGGTCCGTCCGGCGGCCGCGCCCGTGCTGGACGGCACCTGGCTGGTCGTCACCACCGACGCCGTCGACGACGCCCAGCTCTTCGATGTCCAGCTCCTCGACGCGCTGCGCGGCCACGGAGCCCGTCTCGAACGGCTGGTGCTCGACGAGGACTGCCGCGACCGCGCCGAACTCGGCCGCCGGATAGCGGACTTCGGCGAGTTGAGCGGCATCCTGTCGCTCGTCCCGCTGGCCGACCGGCCCACCCCCGGGCCCGGCCTGCCGGAGGGTGTCGCGCTCGGCGTCGTCCTCGCCCAGGCCCTCGGCGACCTGCGCTCCGCCACGCCGTTGTGGACCGTCACCCGCGGCGCCGTCTCCACCGGTCCCGCCGACCCGCTCACCAACCCCGTCCAGGCCGCCGCGTGGGGCCTCGGCCGGGTCGCCGCCCTGGAGCGCCCGCAGGCGCCGGGCGGGCTGGTCGACCTGCCGCCGGTGCTCGACGCGCCGACCGTGCAGGGCCTGGTCGGCGTCCTCGCGGGCGGTGGGCGCGGGGGAGAGGACCAGATCGCGCTGCGCGGCAGCGCCGCCTACGGCCGCCGCCTGATGCGGCACGCCGTCGACGAGCTGCCCCGCGCCGAGGAGTTCACCGCCGACGGCACCGTCCTCGTCACCGGCGGCACCGGCGCGCTCGGCGCCGAGGTCGCCCGCTGGCTGGCCCGCAGCGGCGCCCGGCACCTCGTGCTCACCGGCCGACGCGGCCCGGACGCCCCCGGCGCCGCCGAACTCGTCGCCGAACTCGCCGAACTCGGTGCCACCGCGGCCGTCGTCGCCTGCGACGTCGCCGACCGCGACGCGCTCGCCGCCGTCCTCGCCGCGGTTGCGGCCGAGCACCCGCTGACCGGCGTCGTGCACGCCGCCGGCGTCGGCCAGGCCGCCCCGCTCTCGGACACCCCGGTCGCCGAGGTCGCCGCGCTCACCGCCGCCAAGCTCCACGGCGCCGCCCACCTCGACGCCCTCCTCGCCGACCACGAACTGGACTTCTTCGTCCTGTTCTCCTCCGTCGCCGGCATCTGGGGCAGCGCCGGGCAGAGCGCCTACGCCGCCGCCAACGCCTACCTCGACGCCCTCGCGGAGAACCGCCGCGCCCGCGGCCTGACCGCCACCTCGATCGCCTGGGGCCCGTGGGCCGGCGCCGGCATGGCCGCCCACGAGGCCGTCTCCGACGGCCTGCGCCGCCAGGGCCTGCGCTTCCTCGCCCCGGAGACCGCGCTCACCGAGCTGCGCCGCGCGATCGTGCACGAGGACGTCGCCGTGACCGTCGCGGACGTCGACTGGGAGCGCTACGCCCCCGTCTTCACCGCCGCCCGGCCGAGTGTCCTGTTCGACGAGCTGCCCGAAGTCCGCGCCCTCGCCCGCGGCGCCGCGGCCGACACCGGGGCCGCCTCCGACCTCGTCCGCCGCCTGCGCGGCCTCTCCGAGGCCGAGCGCGACCGCCTGCTCGTCGACCTGGTGCGCCGCGAGGCCGCCGCCGTCCTCGGTCACGGCTCCGTCGACGGCGTGCCCGAGAAGCGGGCCTTCCGCGACGCCGGCTTCGACTCGCTGACCGCCGTCGAGCTGCGCAAGCGCCTGGCCGCGCTCACCGGGCTGCCACTGCCCAGCACCATGGCCTTCGACCACCCGACGCCGGTCGCGCTCGCCGCCTTCCTGCGCGGCGAACTGCTCGACGGAGCGCAGGACGTGACGGCGCCGCCGGTCGCCGCCGCCGACCCGGATGAGCCGATCGCCATCGTCGGCATGGGCTGCCGCTTCCCCGGCGGCGCCGGAAGCCCCGACCGGCTGTGGCGGCTCGTCGCCGAGGGCACCGACGCCATCTCCGAGTTCCCGGAGAACCGCGGCTGGGACACCGGCCTCTACGACCCGGACCCGGACACCCCCGGCCGCACCTACTCCACCCAGGGCGGCTTCCTGCACGAGGCCGGCGAGTTCGACGCCGCGTTCTTCGGCATCTCCCCGCGCGAGGCCCTCGCCATGGACCCCCAGCAGCGCCTACTGCTGGAGACCACCTGGGAGGCCCTCGAATCCGCGGGCATCGACCCGACCTCCGTGCACGGCAGTGCGACCGGCACCTTCATCGGGTCCACGTACCAGGAGTACGGGCTCGGCATGGACGACAGCTCCGCCGGGCACGCCGTCACCGGCACCAGCCCGAGCGTGCTCTCCGGCCGCCTCGCCTACCTGTTCGGCCTGGAGGGCCCGGCCGTCACCGTCGACACCGCGTGCTCCTCCTCGCTCGTCGCGCTGCACCTGGCCTGCCAGTCGCTGCGCGGTGGCGAGAGCTCCCTCGCGCTCGCCGGCGGCGCCACCGTCATGACCAACCCGAACGCCTTCATCGCCTTCAGCCGCCAGCGCGCGCTCGCCGCCGACGGCCGGTGCAAGGCCTTCTCCGAGGCCGCCGACGGCATGACCCTCGCCGAGGGCGTCGGCGTCGTCGTCCTGGAGCGGCTCTCCGACGCCGAGCGCAACGGGCACGAGGTGCTCGCCGTCATCCGCGGCTCCGCGATCAACCAGGACGGCGCCTCCAACGGGCTCACCGCGCCCAACGGGCCGTCCCAGCAGCGCGTCATCCGCCAGGCCCTGCACAACGCGGGCCTCACCCCGGGCGACGTCGACGCCGTCGAGGCGCACGGCACCGGCACCGCCCTCGGCGACCCGATCGAGGCCCAGGCCCTCCAGGCCGCGTACGGGCGCGACCGGGACCCGCAGCGCCCGCTGCTGCTCGGCTCGGTCAAGTCCAACATCGGCCACACCCAGTCGGCGGCCGGCGTCGCGGGCGTGATCAAGATGGTCCAGGCGCTGCGCCACGGCGTGCTGCCGGCCACCCTGCACGCCGACGAGCCGTCCTCGCACATCGACTGGACGCCGGGCACCGTCACCCTGCTCAACGAGGCCGTGCCGTGGCCGGCCGGCGAGCGGACCCGCCGCTGCGCGGTCTCCTCCTTCGGCATCAGCGGCACCAACGCGCACGTCGTGCTGGAGGAGGCGCCCGCCGCCCTTCCGGCCGACCGTGCCGAGGTGTCCGACGGCGTCGTGCCGTGGGTGCTCTCCGCCCGCACCCCCGCCGCCCTGCGCGCCCAGGCCGCGCGCCTGGCCGACCACCTCGACGTCGAGCCGGACCCGCGCCCGAACGACGTCGCCCACACCCTGCTGACCACTCGCGCCCTCTTCGAGCACCGTGCCGTCGTGCTCGGCGCCGACACCGCCGAACTGCGCGAGGGCCTCGCCGCGCTCGCCACCGGGGCCTCCGCGCCGAACGCTGTCCGCGGCCTCGCCGAGGACGGCGGCCGCACGGTCTTCGTCTTCCCCGGCCAGGGCTCCCAGTGGGTCGGCATGGGCGCCCGGCTGCTGGACGAGTCGCCGGTGTTCGCCGAGCGGATCGCCGAGTGCGCGGCGGCCCTGTCCACGCACGTCGACTGGTCGCTGCTCGACGTGCTGCGCCAGGCCGAGGGCGCGCCCGCGCTGGACCGCGTCGACGTGGTCCAGCCGGCGACCTTCGCCGTCATGGTGGCCCTCGCCGAACTGTGGCGCGCCCACGGCATCCACCCGGACGCCGTGGTCGGCCACTCCCAGGGCGAGATCGCCGCCGCCGTCGTCGCCGGGGCGCTCTCCCTGGAGGACGGCGCCCGGGTGGCCGCGCTGCGCAGCCGGCTGATCGGCCGCGTCCTGGCGGGCTCCGGCGGGATGGTCTCCGTGTCACTGCCGGCCGACGAGGCCGAGGAGCGGTTGCGCTCGCGCGGCGGTGGGCTCGCCGTCGCCGCCGTGAACGGGCCGCGGACCGTCGTCGTGGCCGGCCCGGCCGGCGAGCTCGACGAGCTGATGGCCGAGTTCGAGGCCGAGGGCCTGCGCGCTCGGCGGATCAGCGTCGACTACGGCTCGCACTCCGCCCAGGTGGAACTCCTCCGGGACGACCTGCTGACGGACCTCGCCCCCGTGCGCCCGCGCGTCGCCGAGGTACCGTTCTTCTCCACCGTCACCGGCGACTGGCTCGACACCACCGCCATGGACGCCGGCTACTGGTACCGCAACCTGCGCAACCCGGTGCGCTTCGACCCGGCCGTGCGGGAGCTGATGGCCCAGGGCCACGGCCTGTTCGTCGAGGTCAGCCCGCACACCGTGCTCACCATGGCGATCGAGGCCACCGCCGAGGACAGCGGCGGCCGCGCCACCGCCGTCGGCACCCTGCGCCGCGACAAGGGCGGCACCGACCGCTTCCTCGCCTCGCTCGCCGAGGCCTTCGTCCGCGGCGGACGGGCCGACTGGTCCGCCCGCACGGCCGGCGGGCGCCGCGTGCCGCTGCCCACCTACGCCTTCCAGCACGAGCACCTGTGGGCCGTCGCGCCGCGCCCCGGAGGGGAGCCGGAGGACGGCGAGTTCTGGAGCGCCGTCGAGGAGGCCGACGTCGAGGCACTGGCCGCCCGGCTGCGCGTCGACAGCGGCGCGCTCGCGCCGGTGCTGCCCGCGCTGACCGACTGGCACCGCCGCCGGCGTGAGCGCTCGACGCTCGACTCCTGGCGCTACCGGGCGACGTGGAAGCCGCTGACCGTCGCGTCCGCCCGCCTGGACGGCACCTGGCTGCTCGTCACCGCCCGGGAAGGCGAGGGCGAGGACGTCGCCGAGGCGCTGACCGCGCACGGCGCGACCGTCGAGCGGCTCGTCCTGGACGACACCTGCACCGACCGGCAGCGGCTCGCCACGCTCCTGGAGCCCGCCGACCTCACCGGCATCGTCTCCCTGCTCGCCACCGCCGAGCGGCCGAGCGAGCGCCACCCCGCCCTGCCCGAGGGCGTCGCGCTCACCCTCGCCCTGATCCAGGCCCTCGGCGACGCCGGGCAGGAGGCGCCGCTGTGGTGCCTCACCCGCGGCGCCGTCGCCGCCGGGCGCACCGACACGGTCGCCAACCCGGTGCAGGCACAGGTCCACGGCCTCGGCTGGACGGCCGCCCTGGAGCACCCGCAGCGCTTCGGCGGCGTCGTCGACCTGCCCGACGCGCTCGACCGGCGCGGCGGCGAGCGGCTGGCCGCCGTACTGGCCGCCCGCGACGAGGACCAGGTGGCGATCCGCCCCTCCGGCGCCTACGCCCGCCGCATCGTGCGCGCCGAGGCCGCCGCCCGCCGGGAGGTCCGGCCGCTGCGAGGCACCGTCCTGATCACCGGCGGCACCGGCACCCTCGCCCCGCACCTGGCGCGCCGGCTCGCCGCGGAGGGCGCCGAGCGGATCGTGCTCACCAGCCGCCGCGGCGCCACCGCGCCGGGCGCCGCCGAGCTGCTCGCCGAACTCGCCGCCGCGGGCTGCGCGGCCGAGATGGCGGCCTGCGACCTCACCGACCGCGACGCCGTCGCGGCGATGCTCGCCGACCTCGCCGCGGCCGGCCACGAGGTGCGCACCGTCGTGCACACCGCCGCCGTCATCGAGCTGCTGTCGATCGAGGAGACCACCCACGAGGCCTTCGCCAAGGTCCTGCACGCCAAGACCGCCGGCGCCCGCCACCTCGACGAGCTCCTGCCCGACGACCAGCTCGACGCCTTCGTGCTGTACTCCTCCACCGCCGGTATGTGGGGCAGCGGCCGGCATGCCGCCTACGTCGCGGGCAACGCCTACCTCAACGCCCTCGCCGAGCACCGCCGCGCCCGCGGCGGCCGGGCCACCGCGATCTCCTGGGGCATCTGGGCCGACGACCTGAAGCTCGGCCGCGTCGACCCCGGCCAGATCCGGCGCAGCGGCCTGGTCTTCATGGACCCCTCGCTCGCTCTGGACGGGCTGCGCCAGGCCCTGGACACCGACGAGCAGGTGCTCGCGATCGCCGACGTCGACTGGGAGCGCTACCACCCGGTCTTCACCTCCGGCCGCCCGACCGCCCTGTTCGAGGACGTCCCCGAGGTGCGCCGGCTCACCGAGGCCGCCGAACGCCCGGCCGGGGACGGCGAGTTCGCCGCCAAGCTGCGCGCCCTGCCGGTCGCCGAGCAGGAGCGCCGGCTGCTGGACCTGGTCCGCGCCGAGGCGGCGACCACGCTCGGCCACGCCTCGCCCGACGTGCTGTCCGAGCAGCGGGCCTTCCGTGACGTCGGCTTCGACTCGCTGACCGCCGTCGACCTGCGCAACCGGCTGGCCGCCGCTACCGGGCTCACGCTGCCCAGCACCCTCGTGTTCGACCACCCGAACCCGCTCGCCCTGGTGCGCTTCCTGCGCGAGAAGATCGCCGGCGCCGCCGCCGACGGCCCCGCCGCCACGGTGGCGGGCGCCGCGCTGGACGAGCCGATCGCCATCATCGGCATGAGCTGCCGCTACCCCGGCGGGATCGCCTCGCCCGAGGACCTGTGGCGGCTCGTCACCTCGGGCGGCGACGCCATCACCGAGTTCCCGGCGGACCGCGGCTGGGACACCGAGGGGCTGTACGACCCGGACCCGGACGTGCCCGGCCGCACCTACTCGGTGCGCGGCGGCTTCCTGCGGGACGTCGCCGACTTCGACGCCGCGTTCTTCGGCATCTCCCCGCGCGAGGCCCTCGCCATGGACCCGCAGCAGCGCCTCCTCCTGGAGACGGCCTGGGAGGCCATGGAGCGCGCCGGCCTCGACCCGTCCGCCCTGCGCGGCAGTCTCACCGGCACCTTCATCGGCGCCAGCTACCAGGACTACAGCCCCGGCGACTCCGCCCAGGACGGCGCCGAGGGCCACCTCGTCACCGGCACCATCCCGAGCGTCCTGTCCGGCCGGCTCTCCTACACCTTCGGCTTCGAGGGCCCGGCCGTCACGCTCGACACCGCGTGCTCCTCCTCGCTCGTCGCCCTGCACCTGGCCTGCCAGTCGCTGCGCAACGGGGAGAGCTCCCTCGCCCTCGCCGGCGGCGTCAGCGTGATGGCCACGCCCAACGCGTTCGTCGGCTTCAGCCGCCAGCGCGCGATGGCCGTGGACGGCCGCTGCAAGGCCTACGCCGAGGCCGCCGACGGCATGAGCCTCGCCGAGGGCGTCGGCCTCGTCCTGGTCGAGCGCCTCTCCGACGCCGAGCGGCTCGGCCACCCGGTGCTCGCCGTCCTGCGTGGCTCCGCCGTCAACCAGGACGGCGCCTCCAACGGCCTCACCGCGCCCAACGGGCCCGCGCAGCAGCGCGTGATCCGTGCCGCGCTCGCCGGCGCACGGCTCGCCCCGGGCGAGGTCGACGCGGTCGAGGGCCACGGCACCGGCACCAGGCTCGGCGACCCGATCGAGGCCCAGGCGCTCCTCGCGACCTACGGCCAGGACCGCGAACTGCCGCTGCTGCTCGGCTCGGTGAAGTCCAACATCGGCCACACCCAGATGGCCTCCGGCGTGGCCGGCGTCATCAAGACCGTGCTCGCGCTGCGCAGCGGCGTGCTCCCGGCCAGCCTGCACATCGACCGGCCGTCCACGCACGTCGACTGGACGGAGGGCGCCATCGAGCTCCTCGCCGAGGCGCGCGACTGGCCGGAGACCGGGCGTCCGCGCCGGGCCGCCGTCTCCTCCTTCGGGCTGAGCGGCACCAACGCGCACGTGATCCTCGAACAGGCACCGGCCGCCGTCGTGGCGGCTGCGCCGGCGGACGGCGACACCGTGCCCTTCACGCTGTCCGCCCGTACCGACGCGGCGCTGCGCGCCCAGGCCGGTCAGGTGCTCACCGCGCTCGACGAGCAGCCCGAACTGCCGCTCGCCGACCTGGCGTTCTCCCTCGCCACCACCCGCACCGCGCTCGACCGCCGTGCCGCCGTCACCACCGGCGACCGCGCCGAGCTCCGGCGCGCGCTCGCCGCCCTGCGTGACGGCCTGCCGGACGCCGCCCTCGTCACCGGCCGGGCGGCCGTCGGCGGCCTGGCGTTCCTGTTCACCGGCCAGGGCAGCCAGTACCCGGCCATGTGCAGGGAGCTGTACGACCGGTACCCGGTGTACGCGGAGGCGCTGGACGCCGTCCTCGCCCGCTTCGACCTCGCCTACGAACGGCCCGTCCGGGACGTCCTGTTCGCGGCGGAGGGTTCGGCGGAGGCTGAGCTGCTGGATGACACGGGGTATGCGCAGCCGGCGTTGTTCGCGCTGGAGGTGGCGCTGTTCCGGCTGGTGGAGTCGTGGGGTCTGCGGCCCGATTTCGTGGTGGGGCACTCGATCGGTGAGATCGCGGCGGCGCATGTGGCGGGGGTGTTCTCGTTGGAGGACGCCTGCACGCTGGTCGCGGCTCGGGCCCGGCTGATGTCCGAACTCCCCGGTGGGGGAGCGATGGTGTCGGTCGAGGCGACGGAGGAGGAGGTGCTGCCGCTGTTGACGGACGGCGTCTCGATCGCCGCCGTCAACGGGCCCAGGTCGGTGGTGCTCGCGGGCGACGAGGACGAAGTCCTCCGTGTTGCGGGCGAGTTCGTCGGGCGGCGCACCAAGCGCCTGCGCGTCTCGCACGCCTTCCACTCCCCGCACATGGAGCCGATGCTCGACGCCTACACCCGCGTCGCCGCCACGCTCACCTACGACGCCCCGGCGATCCCGCTGATCTCCACCGTCACGGGCGCACCCGCCACCGCCGACGAACTCGCCGCGCCCGCGTACTGGGCCCGGCAGGTGCGCGGCACGGTCCGCTTCGCCGACGCCGTCCAGGCCCTCGCGGGCCACGGCGCCACCGCCTTCCTCGAACTCGGCCCGGACGGCGTCCTCACCGCGGCCGCCCGCGACACCCTCGGCGACGGCGCCCGCCTCACCGGCGTGCCCGCGCTGCGCCGCGGCCGGCCCGGCGTCCCGGCCCTCACGGCCGCGCTCGCCCGGCTTGCCGTCGGCGGCCTGCGCCCGGACTGGGCGGCCGTCTTCGCCGGCACCGGCGCCCGCCGCGCCGACCTGCCCACCTACCCGTTCCAGCGGGAGCGCTACTGGCCGGAGGGCCGGTCCGTCCCGGCGGTGGGATCCGACCCCGTGGACGCCGAGTTCTGGGCCGCCGTCGACCGCGGCGACCTCGGGGCGCTCGGCACCGGCCTGGACCTCGACCGCGACACCGTGACCGCCCTCTCCACCTGGCGCCGCGCCCGGCGCGAGTGCTCCACCGTCGACGCCTGGCGCTACCGCGCCTCCTGGACGCCGCTCGATGCCACGGGCGCCGCGGCCCGGCCGTCCGGCCGCTGGCTGGTGCTCGCGTCGGACGACGCACCGTGGGTGGACGGGCTCGTCGACGGGGTGACCCTCCGGGTCTCCGGCGACCGGGCCGCGCTCGCCTCCCAGCTGCGCGAGGCCGCCGTCGGGGAGATCACCGGCGTCCTGTCCCTGCTCGCACTCGGTGACGACGCGCTCGCGGCCACCGTCACCGCCGTCCAGGCCCTCGGCGACGCGGACCTCACCGCCCCGCTGTGGTGCCTCACCCGCGGCGCCGTCGCCACCGGCCGCTCCGACCGCTCCGCCGACCCCCGGCAGGCCGCCGTCTGGGGCCTCGGCCGCTCCGCCGCCCTCGAACTGCCCACCCGCTGGGGCGGGCTGATCGACCTGCCGGAGCAGCTCGACGACACCGCGCTGCGCCGCCTGGCCGCCGCGCTCGCCCGCACCGACGGCGAGGACCAGCTCGCCGTCCGCGCCTCCGGCACCTTCGCCCGGCGCCTCGTGCGCCACCCGCTGCGTCAGCCGCTGGGCGAGCGCCCGGCCGCCCGGCCGTACGCGCCCGCCGGCACCGTCCTGATCACCGGCGGCACCGGCGGCCTCGGCGGGCAGCTCGCCCGCCGCCTCGCCGCCCAGGGCGCCGAGCACCTGCTGCTGGTCAGCCGTCGCGGCCCGGACGCCCCCGGCGCCGAGCAGCTGCGCGCCGACCTCGCCGCCCTCGGCGCCGACGTCACCCTGGCCGCCTGCGACGCCGCCGACCGGGAGGCCCTCGCGGCCGTCCTCGCCGCCGTCCCCGCCGGCCGGCCGCTCACCGCCGTCTTCCACACCGCCGGCGTCGTCGCCGACGGCACCCTCGACACCCTGACGGCCGAACACTTCGCCGAGGTGTACCGCCCCAAGGTCGACGCCGCGCACCACCTCGACGAGCTGACCCGCGACACCGACCTCGCCGCCTTCGTCCTCTTCACCTCCACCGCCGGCACCATCGGCGCCGCCGGACAGGCCAACTACGCCGCCGCCAACGCCCACCTCGACGCCCTCGCCGAGCAGCGCCGCGCCGACGGCCGCCCGGCGACCGCGATCGCCTGGGGCCCGTGGGCCGGCGACGGCATGGCCGGGGCCGGCGTCGAACAGCGGGTGCGCCGCGGCGGCTACGGCCCGATGGCGCCCGAGCGCGCCCTGACCGCCCTCGGACACGCCCTCGACCACGACGACACCGCGCTCACCGTCGCCGACATCGACTGGCAGCGCTTCGCCGCCGTCTTCACCGCGCAGCGGCCCGTCCCGCTGATCGCCACGCTGATCGCCACGCTGGCCGGACCGGCCGGCCGCCCGGCCGCCGCCGCCCAGGAATCCGGGCTGCGACAGCGCCTCGCCGAGCTGTCCGAGCAGGCCAGGGAGCGGTTCGTCCTCGACTTCGTGCGCACCCGCGTCGCGGCCGTCCTCGGCCACGCGGGCGGCGAGCGCGTCGGCGCGGACCAGCCCTTCACCGACCTCGGCATGGACTCCCTCACCACCGTCGAACTGCGCAACGCCCTCACCGCCGCCACCGGCCTGACCCTGCCCGCCACCCTGGTCTACGACCACCCGACCCCGGCGGACCTGGCCGCCCACCTGCTCGCCGAACTCCTCGGCACCCTGCCCGAACCCGACCGGGCCCCGGTCCTGCGGGACGTCACGGACGACCCGGTCGTGATCGTCGGCATGGCCTGCCGCTTCCCCGGCGGCATCGAGTCGCCGGAGGACCTCTGGCGGCTGCTCGGCGACGGCGCCGACGCCGTCCGCCCGTTCCCCACCGACCGCGGCTGGGACCTCGACGCCCTCGGCCGCGGCGGCTCCGCCACCCTCCACGGCGGCTTCCTCGACGGCGTCGGCCGCTTCGACGCCCGCTTCTTCGGCATCTCGCCGCGCGAAGCCCTCGCCATGGACCCCCAGCAGCGCCTCCTCCTGGAGACCTCCTGGGAGGCCCTGGAGCGCTCCGGCATCGCCCCCGACCGGCTGCGCGGCAGCGACACCGGCGTCTTCGTCGGCACCAACGGCCAGGACTACCTGACCGTGCTGCGCCGCGGCACCGCCGACGTCCGAGGTCACGCCGCCACCGGCAACACCGCGAGCGTCCTGTCCGGCAGGCTCTCCTACACCCTCGGGCTGGAGGGCCCGGCCGTCACCGTCGACACCGCGTGCTCCTCCGCCCTCGTCTCGCTCCACCTGGCCGCCCGCGCGCTGCGCGCCGGGGAGTGCTCGCTGGCCCTGGCCGGCGGCGCCTCGGTGATGTCCAGCCCGGACGCCTTCGTCGAGTTCACCGCGCAGGGCGGATTGGCCTCGGACGGCCGCTGCAAGCCCTTCGCCGACGCCGCAGACGGCACCGCGTGGTCCGAGGGCGCGGGCGTGCTCGTCCTGGAGCGGCTCTCCGACGCGCGGCGCAACGGGCACCCGGTGCTCGCGGTCGTGCGCGGCTCCGCCGTCAACCAGGACGGCGCCTCGAACGGGCTGACGGCCCCCAACGGCCGGGCCCAGCAGCGGGTGATCCGCGCGGCCCTCGCCGACGCGGGCCTGACCGCCGCCGAGGTCGACGCCGTCGAGGCGCACGGCACCGGCACCGCCCTCGGCGACCCGATCGAGGCGCACGCCCTGCTGGCCGCCTACGGGCGGGAGCGCGAACTGCCGCTCCTGCTCGGTTCGGTGAAGTCCAACCTCGGCCACACCCAGGCCGCCGCCGGCGCCGCCGGTGTGATCAAGACGGTGCTCGCGATGCGGCACGGTCTGCTGCCGAAGTCGCTGCACGTCGACGCGCCCTCCCGGCACGTCGACTGGACGGCCGGCGCCGTGGAGCTCCTGACGGAGGCCCGGGACTGGCCGGAGACCGGCCGCCCGCGCCGGGCCGGCGTCTCCGCCTTCGGCGTCAGCGGCACCAACGCGCACGTCCTGCTGGAGCAGGCGCCTGCCACCGTGGAGCCGGCCGGTCCGGTGGTGACCGCGGGCGCGGCGCCGTGGGTGGTCTCCGCCAAGTCGGAGGCCGCGCTGGACGCTTCGCTCGCGCGCCTCGCCGAGGTGGACGGGCCGTCCGCGCTGGACGTCGCCCACTCGCTTTCCGTCGGCCGGGCCTCGCTCGGGCACCGGGCGGTGCTGCTGGACGGCGCCGAGGTCGCCCGCGGCGTCGCCGCCGAGCGCTCGACGGCGTTCCTGTTCTCCGGGCAGGGCTCGCAACGGATCGGCATGGGGCGGGAGTTGTACGCCCGCTTCCCGGTGTTCGCCGAGGCCTTCGACGGCGTCTGCGCACGGCTGGACCAGCTTCTGGACCGGCCGCTGCGGGACGTGGTGTGGGGCGAGGACGCGGAGCCGCTGAACCGGACGGAGTACGCCCAGGCCGGGTTGTTCGCGGTCGAGGTGGCGCTGTTCCGGCTGGTCGAATCCCTGGGCGTGCGGCCGGAGTTCGTGGCCGGGCACTCGATCGGTGAGATCGCCGCGGCGCATGTGGCCGGGGTGTTCTCCCTGGAGGACGCGTGCACGCTGGTGGCGGCGCGCGGCCGGCTGATGCAGGCGCTCCCGGAGGGCGGCGCGATGCTCGCCGTCGAGGCTTCGGAGGACGAAGTCCTGCCGCTGCTGGACGAGTCGGTGTCGATCGCCGCGGTGAACGGGCCGACGTCGGTGGTGGTCTCGGGTGCCGCCGAAGCCGTCGCGGCGATCGAGGCGCACTTCGCCGACCGGCGGACCACGCGCCTGCGGGTCTCGCACGCCTTCCACTCGCCGCTGATGGAGCCGATGCTCGACGAGTTCCGGGCCGTCCTCGACGGGCTCGCCTACGAGGCTCCTTCGATCCCGCTGGTCTCCAACCTGACGGGTGACACGAGCGCGGATCCGTGCACCCCCGAGTACTGGGTGCGCCACGTCCGCGAGACCGTCCGCTTCGCCGACGGCGTCCAGGCGCTGGAGGAGGCGGGAGCCACCGCCTTCCTGGAGCTGGGCCCGGACGGCGTCCTCGCCGCCCTCGCCGAGCGGGGGCTCGGCGCGGAGAGCGTGACCGCCTCCACCCTCCGCCGTGACCGGCCGGAGGAACACACCCTGGTCACCGCCCTCGCCCGCCTGCACGTCGCGGGTGTCCCGGTCGACTGGGCGCGGCTGTTCGACGGCACCGGCGCCCGCCGGGTCGACCTGCCCACCTACCCGTTCCGGCGCGACCTGTACTGGCCCGAGCGCGCACCCGAGGCCGTCGCCGCTGCCGACCCGGCAGACGCCGCGTTCTGGGCCGCCGTCGAGCGCGCCGACACCGCCGCCCTCGGCACGACCCTCGGCCTCGACGACGACACGTCGCTCAGCGCCCTGCTCCCCGCCCTCTCGGCGTGGCGCCGCCGCCGGAGCGAGCGGACGGACGCCGACCGGCTGCGCTACCGCGCGGTCTGGAAGCCGTACGCCGCCCCCACCGGCCCGGACGCCCTGCCGGGCACCTGGCTGGCCCTCGTCCCGGCCGACCGGGACGACGACGCCTGGACGTCCGCGGTGCTCGCGGCCCTCGGCGCGGACGTCGTGCGGGTGGCGGTCGACGGGGACGACGTTGTGGACCCGGCCCCGCTCGCCGGGCCGATCACCGGCGTGGTGTCCCTGCTCGCCGCCTCCGGCGGCGTGCCCACCGGGCTCGCCCGGCCGGACGCCCTGCTCGGTGCCCTCGGCGAGGCGGGCGTCCAGGCCCCGCTGTGGTGCCTCACCCGGGGCGCCGTCGCCGTCGGCGACACCGAGGCCCCGCAGGACGCCGCGCAGGCGGCCGCCTGGGGCGTCGGCCGGGTGGCCGCCCTCGAACACCCGCAGCGCTGGGGCGGGTTGATCGACCTCCCCGAGGCCCCCGACGCCCGCACGGCGGCCCGCCTGCGCGCCCTGCTGACGGCCGGGGACGGCGAGGACCAGCTGGCGCTGCGCCCTGCCGGAGCCTTCGCCCGCCGCCTCGGGCGCGCCACGACGTCCGACTCGGCGCGCCCGTGGACCCCGCGCGGCACCGTTCTGGTGGTCGGCGACCCGGAGGGCCACGCGGCCCCCGCCGCCCGCTGGCTCGCCCACGCGGGCGCCCGGCAGGTGGTGCTGCTCGCCGCGGACACCGCCGTCGCCGGCGAGACCGTCGACCGGCTGTGCGCCGAGCTCGCCGAGTACGGCGCCGAGCTGACGCTCGTCACCGGCACGCCCGGCGACCCGGAGGCCGTCGCCGCCGTCCTCGGGCTGCCGGACCTCTCGGCCGTCCTCTACACGGGCCGGACCGGAGAGCCCGCCGACCAGCCCGCCGACCAGCTCGCCGGGCTGCTCGCCGATCTCGACGCGCTCGACCAGGCGTTCGCGGACCGGGAGCTCGACGCCTACGTGCTGTTCGGGTCGATCACCGGCACCTGGGGTGTGAAGGGCCGGGCCGACGAGGCCGCCGCCAGCGCCCTCCTCGACGCCGTCGCCCAGGGGCGCCGCACCGCCGGGCGGCCCGCCACCGCCGTCGCGTGGGGCGCCTGGGCGGGCAGCACGCCCGACTCCCTGGCCGCACACCTGCGGGCCAACGGGCTGCCGCCCGTCGCTCCCGACCGCGCCCTGACGGCCCTCGCCGCCGCCCTCGACGGCCCCGCCGTCACCGTCGCCGACGTGGCGTGGGAGCGCTTCGCGCCCGCCTTCGCCGAGGCCCGGCCGACGCGGCTCTTCGCCGACCTGCCCGAGGCCCGCGTCGCCGCGGAGCCGGCGGAGGCAAGCGCCTCCTCCGGCAAGGCCGACGCGCTGCGCGCCGGGCTGCGCGAGCGGTCGGCGGCCGAGCGCACCGAGGCGCTGCTGGCGATCGTCCGGGCCGAGTCGGCCGCCGTGCTCGGCCACGCCGACGCCGACGACGTGCCGTCCGGGCACCCGTTCAAGGACCTCGGCTTCGACTCGCTGACCGCCGTCGACCTGCGCAACCGGCTCAACACCGCGACCGGCCTGCGCCTGCCGGCCACCCTCGTGTTCGACTACCCGACCCCGACGGCCCTCGCCGCCCACCTCCGCTCCGAACTCTTCGACGAGGCGCAGGAGGTGGAGCGCTCGGCCGTCGCCGCCGACACCGACGACCCGATCGTGATCGTCGGCATGGGCTGCCGCTACCCGGGTGGCGTCCGTTCGCCCGAGGACCTGTGGCGGCTGCTGCGGGAGGGCGCCGACGCGATCGGCCCGTTCCCGGCGGACCGCGGCTGGGACCTCGACCGGCTCGCCCACGGCGACCGCGACGGGCGCGGGCGCAGCGTCACCCAGCAGGGCGGGTTCCTGTACGACGCGGCCGAGTTCGACGCCGCCTTCTTCGGGGTCTCCCCGCGCGAGGCGATGGTCGTCGACCCCCAGCAGCGGCTCGTCCTGGAGACCGCGTGGGAGGCGCTGGAGCGCGCCGGGATCGACCCGGCGGGCCTGCGCGGCGGCGACACCGGCGTCTTCATCGGCGGCGGCAGCGGCGACTACCGGCCGGCCATCGGCCAGCTCGGCCACGTCGAGACCGCGCAGTCCGCGAGCCTGCTCTCCGGCCGGCTCTCCTACACCCTCGGGCTGGAGGGGCCCTCGGTCAGTGTGGACACCGCGTGCTCGTCCTCGCTGGTGGCCCTGCACCTGGCCGCCCAGGCCCTGCGGTCCGGCGAGTGCTCGCTGGCCCTGGCGGGCGGTGTGACGGTGATGTCGAGCCCGGTCGGTTTCGTCGAGTTCGGCGAGATGGGGGCGCTCTCCCCGGACGGGCGCTGCCGCACCTTCTCCGACGCCGCCGAGGGCACCGCGTGGTCCGAGGGCGTCGGCGTCCTGGTGGTCGAGCGGCTCTCGGACGCCGAGCGCCGGGGCCACCGCGTGCTGGCCGTCCTGCGCGGCTCCGCGATCAACCAGGACGGCGCGTCGAACGGCATCACCGCGCCCAACGGCCCGTCCCAGCAGCGCGTCATCCGGCGCGCCCTGGCCAACGCGGGCCTGGCGCCCGCGGAGGTCGACGCCGTCGAGGCACACGGCACCGGCACCAGGCTCGGCGACCCGATCGAGGCGCAGGCGCTCCTCGCCACCTACGGCCAGGACCGCGAACGGCCCGTCCTGATCGGCGCGCTGAAGTCGAACCTGGGCCACACCCAGGCCGCCTCCGGCGTGGCCGGCGTGATCAAGATGGTGCTGGCCATGCAGCACGGCCTGCTGCCGCGCACGCTGCACGTCGGCACACCGTCCTCGCACGTCGACTGGACGGCCGGCGCCGCCGAGCTCCTCACCGAGGAGACCGCGTGGCCGGCCACCGGCCACCCGCGCCGGGCGGGCGTCTCCGCCTTCGGCGCGAGCGGCACCAACGCCCACGTGATCGTCGAGGCGCCGCCCGCGGCCGAGCCGGCCGAGGAGCGCCCGGACGACCGGCCGCTGCCCGTACCGCTCTCCGCCGCGACGCCCGCCGCGCTGCGCGAGCAGGCCGCCCTGCTGCTCGGCCACCTCGCCGCGCACCCGGAGCTGACCGTCCGCGACCTCGGCCACTCGCTCGCCACCACCCGCACGCTGCTCGACCACCGGGCCGCCGTGCTCGCCGCCGACCGCGCCGAGCTGACGCAGGGCCTGCACGCCCTCGTCGACGGCCAGGCCGCGACGCAGCTCGTCCAGGGTTCGGCCCTGGGCGGGAAGACCGCCTTCCTCTTCCCCGGCCAGGGCTCGCAGCGCCCCGGCGCCGGGCGGGAGCTGTACGCCGCCCACCCGGTGTTCGCCGACGCGCTGGACGCGGTCCTCGCCGGCTTCGAGGGACGGCTGGCCGGGCCGCTGCGCCCGGTGCTGTTCGCGGCGGAGGGTTCGGCGGAGGCTGAGCTGCTGGATGACACGGGGTATGCGCAGCCGGCGTTGTTCGCGCTGGAGGTGGCGCTGTTCCGGCTGGTGGAGTCGTGGGGTCTGCGGCCCGATTTCGTGGTGGGGCACTCGATCGGTGAGATCGCGGCGGCGCATGTGGCGGGGGTGTTCTCGTTGGAGGACGCCTGCACGCTGGTCGCGGCTCGGGCCCGGCTGATGTCCGAACTCCCCGGTGGGGGAGCGATGGTGTCGGTCGAGGCGACGGAGGAGGAGGTGCTGCCGCTGTTGACGGACGGCGTCTCGATCGCCGCCGTCAACGGGCCCACGTCGGTGGTGCTCTCCGGAGACGCGGACGCCGTCGAACGCATCGCCGCCGGATTCGCCGCCGACGGACGCAGGACTAGGCGTTTGCGGGTGAGTCATGCGTTTCACTCCGTACACATGGACGCCATGCTCGACGACTTCGAACGGACCGCCCGGGGCATCGCCTACGCCGCCCCGCGCATCCCGCTCGTGTCCAACCTGACCGGCGACGTCGTCACCGGCGACACCGGGGCGGAGTACTGGGTGCGCCACGTCCGCGAGGCCGTCCGCTTCGCCGACGGCGTCGCCGCCCTGACCGCCCGCGGCGTGCGCCGCCACCTCGAACTCGGCCCGGACGGTGTGCTGTCCGCGCTCGTCCAGGCCAACACGGCGGCGGACGCCGACCCGGCCCGCCCGGTGGTCACCGCCACCGCGCTGCGCCACGGCCGCGACGAGCGCACGACCCTGCTCACCGCCGTCGCCCGCCTGCACACCGACGGGCTCGCGCCGAACTGGTCCGCGCTCTTCACCGGCACCGGCGCCCGCCGGGTCGACCTGCCCACCTACCCGTTCCAGCGGCAGCGCTACTGGCCCGAGCAGTCGTTCGGCCCGGCGGCGTCCCCGACCGCGTCGCCGGACGGGGAGTTCTGGACGGCGCTGCGCTCCGCGTCCTTCGACGCGCTCGCCGGCACCCTGGACGTCGACGGCGACGCCCTCGCCCAGGTGCTCCCGGCGCTGCGCGACTGGCACGACCGGCGCGAGGAGCAGGCCGCCGTGGACGCCCGCCGCCGGCGGATCGTCTGGAAGCCGCTCGACCGGCCGCGCGCCGCGGCCCCGGCCGGCACCTGGCTCGCCGTCGTGCCCGCCGGCCACGGCGACCCGGCCTGGACGGACGCCGTCCTCGCCGCACTCGGCGCGGACGCGGTCCGGCTGACCGTCGAGGCCGACGCCGACCGCGCCGGACTCGCCAAGCAGCTCGCCGAACTCCCGTACGCGGCCGAGGAGATCACCGCCGTGGTGTCCCTCCTGGCGCTCGACGAGTCCGTGCTCGACGAGTCCGCGGACGGCGGCGTCCCCGCCGGGCTTGCCCGCACCGCCGCCCTGGTGCAGGCGCTCGGCGACGCCCGGATCGGCGCCCCCCTGTGGTGCCTCACCCGGGACGCCGTCGCGGCCGCCCCCGGCGACCGCGTCACCGGACTGGCCCAGGCCGCCGTCTGGGGCCTCGGCCGGGTCGCCGCGCTCGAACTCCCGCAGCGCTGGGGCGGCCTGATCGACCTGCCCGCGAGCCTCGACCGGCGCACCGGCGCCCTGCTGGCCGCAGTCCTCGCCGACCCGGACGGGGAGGACCAGCTGGCCGTCCGGCCCACCGGGATCCTCGGCCGGCGCCTGGCCGCCACGCCCGGCGGGTCCGTGAGCGATCCGGCGGACTGGGACCCGACCGGCACCGTCCTGATCACCGGCGGCATCGGCGCGCTCGGCGCCGAGGTCGCCCGCGGCCTCGCCGCCGCCGGGGCCCGGCACCTCGTGCTGCTCAGCCGCCGCGGCCCGGACGCCCCCGGCGCGGCCGAGCTCCGCGAGGAACTCGCCGCCACCGGCGCCGCCGTCACCGTCGCGGCCTGCGACGCGGCCGACCGGGAGGCGCTCGTCGCCGTCCTGGCCGCCGTGCCCGCCGAGCACCCGCTCACCGCCGTCGTCCACGCCGCCGGCGTGCTCGACGACGGCGTCATCGACGGCCTCACCTCCGACCGCTTCAAGGACGTCTACCGCGCCAAGGCCACCTCGGCCCTCCTGCTCGACGAGCTGACCAGGGACCACGACCTCGCCGTCTTCGCCCTGTTCTCCTCCGCCTCCGCGGCCGTCGGCAACCCCGGCCAGGGCAACTACGCGGCGGCCAACGCCGTCCTCGACGCCCTCGCCGAACGCCGCCGCGCCGACGGTCTCGCCGCCACCTCCCTCTCCTGGGGCGCCTGGGCCGGCGGCGGCATGGCCGCCGACGCCCGGGCCGGCGAGGCCGCCCGCCGTACCGGCATCCGGCCGCTCGATCCGGCCGTCGCGGTCGCCGCGCTGCGCCGGGCCGTCCTCGACACCGCGCCGACCACGCTGGTCGCCGACGTCGACCCGGAGCGCTTCGTCCGCGCCTTCACCGCCGTCCGCCCGAGCCGACTGCTCGCCGAACTCCCCGGCTACGCGGACCCGCAGGGCCCCGGCGGGGACAACGCCGACGGCCGCGAGCTGCGCGCCGAACTGGCCGCGCTCAGCCCGGCCCGCCGCTCCGCCGCCCTCCTCGGGCTGGTGCGCGGCCGCGCGGCCGAGGTGCTCGGACTGCCCGGCATCGAGGCCGTCGGCCCCGAGAAGGCCTTCCGCGACCTCGGGTTCGACTCGCTCGGCGCGATCGAGCTGCGCAACCGGCTCGGCGCCGCCACCGGCCTGGACCTGTCCCCGACGCTGGTCTTCGACCACCCGAGCCCGACCGAACTCGCCGAGCACCTGCTCGGCCTGCTCTTCGAGGGCGACAGCGGGGCCGGAACGGACGGCGCGGACCCCGAGCGCGCCCGCCTGCGGGCGCTCGTCGAGTCCGTCCCGCTGGACCGCCTGCGGCGCAGCGGCGTCCTGGACGCACTGCTGAGGCTCGCCGACGACGCGCCCGCCCAGGAGACCGAGGACACCGACGCGATCGACGCGATGGACCTGGACGACCTGGTGCAGGCCGCCCTGCGCAACGACCCCGACCACGCCCAGGACTGACGGAGCAGCCATGACCACGCCCCACGACAAGGTAGTCGCCGCTCTCCGGTCCTCGATGAAGGAGACCGAACGGCTGCGCAAGCAGAACCGCCAGCTCCTGGCCGCAGCCGCCGAACCCGTCGCCGTCATCGGCATGGGCTGCCGCTACCCCGGCGGCGTCGCCTCGCCCGAGGACCTCTGGGACCTCGTGGCCGGCGGCACCGATGCCACCGGCGGCTACCCGGACGACCGCGGCTGGGACCTCGGCGCCCTGGCGGACGCCGGCGTCGACGAGCGCGGCACCCGCGTCTCGCGGCGTGGCGGCTTCCTCGACTCGGTGTCCGGCTTCGACGCCGACTTCTTCGGCATCTCGCCGCGCGAGGCCGTCTCCACCGACCCCCAGCAGCGCCTGCTGCTGGAAACCTCGTGGGAGGCCTTCGAACGGGCCGGCCTCGACCCGGCGGGCCTGCGCGGCAGCCGCACCGGCGTCTTCCTCGGCACCAACGGCCAGGACTACGCGTACCTGCTGGTGCGCTCCCTGGCCGATGCCACCGGCGACATCGGCACCGGCATCGCGGCCTCGGCCCTCTCCGGCCGCCTCTCCTACACCCTCGGGCTGGAAGGCCCGGCGGTGACGGTCGACACCGCCTGCTCGTCCTCGCTGGTCGCCCTGCACTGGGCGGTCCAGGCACTGCGGGCGGGCGAGTGCACGCTGGCCGTCGCGGGCGGCGTCAACGTGATGGCGACGCCCGGCTCGCTGATGGAGTTCTCCCGGCAGGGCGGACTGGCCTCGGACGGGCGCTGCAAGGCGTTCGCCGACGGGGCCGACGGGACGGGCTGGGCCGAGGGCGTCGGCGTGCTGGTGCTGGAGCGCCTGTCGGACGCCCGCCGCAACGGGCACCGCGTCCTCGCGGTCGTGCGGGGCTCGGCGGTGAACCAGGACGGCGCGTCCAACGGCTTCACCGCGCCCAACGGCCCCTCGCAGCAGCGGGTGATCCGCCAGGCGCTCGCCAACGCCGGGCTGACGGCCGCCGAGGTCGACGCCGTCGAGGGCCACGGGACGGGCACGCCGCTCGGCGACCCGATCGAGGCCCAGGCCCTGCTCGCCACCTACGGGCAGGGACGGGAGGACGGCCGGCCACTGTGGTTGGGCTCGGTCAAGTCCAACTTCGGCCACGCCCAGGCGGCCGCCGGGGTTGCGGGCGTGATCAAGATGGTGCAGGCGATGCGGGCGGGCGTGCTGCCGAAGACGCTGCACGCTGACACGCCGTCCTCCCGCGTGGACTGGTCGGCGGGCGCCGTGCGGCTGTTGGCGGAGGCGCGCGAGTGGCCGGGGGGCGAGCGGCCGCGACGGGCCGGGGTGTCCTCGTTCGGGATCAGCGGTACGAACGCGCACGTGATCGTCGAGGAGGCGCCGGCGGAGGATGTGCCGGAGGCGGCTTCGTCGGTGGTGCCCGGCGTGGTGCCGTGGGTGGTCTCGGCGAAGTCGGAGGAGGCGCTCGACGCACAGGTGGAGCGGCTCGCCGGGGTCGGGGGCTCGCCGGTGGACGTCGGGCTGTCGCTGGCGGGGCGCTCGCGGCTCGGGCACCGGGCGGTGCTGGTGGACGGGGCCGAGGTTGCCCGCGGGGTGGCGGGGGAGCGGTCGACGGCGTTCCTGTTCTCGGGGCAGGGGTCGCAGCGATTGGGGATGGGGCGGGAGTTGTATGCCCGGTTCCCGGTGTTCGCGGCGGCGTTCGATGCGGTGTGTGCCGAGTTCGACTCGGGCTTGCGTGAGGTGGTGTGGGGCGACGATGCGGAGTTGCTGAACCGGACGGAGTTCGCCCAGGCGGGGTTGTTCGCGGTCGAGGTGGCGCTGTTCCGGCTGCTGGAATCCCTGGGTGTGGAGCCGGAGTTCGTGGCCGGGCACTCGATCGGTGAGATCGCCGCGGCGCATGTGGCCGGGGTGTTCTCGCTGGCGGACGCGTGCACGCTGGTGAGTGCTCGTGGCCGGCTGATGCAGGCACTGCCTGAGGGCGGTGCGATGCTGGCGGTGCAGGCGGCGGAGGACGAAGTCCTGCCGTTGCTGGGTGAGTTCGTGTCGATCGCCGCCGTCAACGGCCCG